>JAIYBO010000257.1 GCA_027488495.1 Bacteroidota bacterium
ACTCGTGGGCGCCGTTTGCACAGGAGCCACCGGCTTCTTCTTAGGTTTTGCTCCCTTTTGTGCCATCGCTGGCGCGAACAAACCCAAACCCAAAATGGCCAAAGCCAACTTATAACTTACCAATCGATGATTCACGATATTTTTCACCATAGTTTACAAACCTACAAGAATTTTGCCACAAGCGAAATATCGAAAACCACAATGAACGAATTGTACCTCAATTTCATCGGAAAGTAATTAAAAAAATCGATCGATCATGAACAAAAAGACCCTTGTATGACATTAGGAATCAACGGCAATAAATCCGATTTTTGCGGTCTCAAAACCAAACGGCAATCCTTTTGTTTCATACTTCATTCAACCCATTTTGAAACCCCTAGATTTTCAAACCTTCAACCAACTTCAAACCGCGTTTGGAAACTATGAGGAAAATCTCAATATCGGCGGGCAATCGTTTCCGTTCAGCAACATTGAGTTGAGTAAGCCCACAGGCAAATACGTTTCAAGGGTCATTTTAAAATTGGCCACCGCCCTCAGTGCCAAAGGTTTTGTAAAATACGCCGGCAACGCATGCAGTCCGGGGCTCCAATTCCCAAACATCCAATCCAACGAGAGTTTATCAAACCTCGATAAAATCAATTGTGGCATATTGATCATCAATGTACTTGGCGAACCCCAATATCAAAACGCCATCACCTTACCAGCAGAGCCATTCATGAACCTAACCATCCAACCAGAATGGGAATCGTTCAACGATTATCTCACAGCGATGAGCTCCAAGTACCGAGTTAGAACCAAAAAAGTTTTAAGCAATTCCGAAACCTACGTAAAGTTGGAACTGTTGCACAACCAAGCCAACGAATGGATTCCTCAATGCGCACAAATGCTCGGTCATACCCTTAAAGACAAAACCTTGGCCATCTCCCCCAGATTGTCGAACATGCTACATACTTTTGTGAGAGCACTGAAATCGCAATTCAAAGTGTGGGGATATTACAAAGACGGCGCATTGTGTGGTTTTATCTCTGCCATCGAAAGTGAACATGGTTTGTACGCCATGCACCTCGGCCTCACCGATCAAGCCGCTCAAGATCAACTCTATCAGCGAATGATGTACGATGTGATAGAATATGGCATCGTACAAAAAGATGAATTTGTGTGTTTGGGAAGAACAGCCACCGAAATCAAAAGCACTATGGGCGCAGTTCCTGTAGAGAATAGCTATGTTTTTCATGCAAAAAACAAAATCATCCGAAACATCATCGCCCTGTACAAAAACAGATTTTACAAACCCAAATCCTACCAACTTCGCAACCCGTTTAAATAATACAAAGCGAAAATCCCTACTTTCGCATTGTATGAAATACCCGCTATTTGCCATCATCGCTTGCGCCACCATTGGCCAATTGCAAGCACAGCAAAATACCACGGCGCCCGCCGCAATCGATTACAGCATCAATAAAGTGGGCAGCAATTACCTGTTCACACCCAGTAAAATACTATCCGCAACCCCTGTTGAAGACCAATGCAAAACCAGCACTTGTTGGAGCTACAGCACGCTGTCATTGCTCGAAAGTGAATTGATCCGTTTGGGTAAAGGCCAGCACAACCTCAGTCAAATGTACGTGGCCCGTTGCGCCTATACCGAAAAAGCCATCACTTATCTGCGCATGAATGGCAACCACAGCTTCGACCAAGGCGGCGAAGGATGGGATATTCCGAGCATCGTATCAAAATATGGCATCGTACCTGAAAGTGTTTATACCGGTCTAAAAAATGGGGCTACCCGTCATGACCACAGCGAAATGATTGCGGTTTTAAAAGGCTTCATGAGTGCTTTGGTAAAAAGAGACTTGGGCACCTATTCAGAAAATTGGATCCCCGCTTTTGAAGGCATTTTGGATGCTTACCTTGGCCCGATTCCCAAAGAATTTACCTACCAAGGAAAAAATTACACCCCACAATCTTTTGCCGCTTCCCTGCAATTGAACATGTCTGATTATGTGGCTTTAACCAGCTTCACCCACCACCCAGATTACAGTCATTTCGTGATTGAAGTGCCCGACAACTGGGCGATGGATCGCGCCTACAATTTGCCATTGACCGAATTCACAAATACCGTAATCAACGCCATCGACAAAGGATATACAGTGGCTTGGGCTGCCGATGTGAGCGAAAAAGGGTTCTCTTTCCGCGATGGTTTGGCGATTGTTCCCGCCGATGAGTCTACAATCAAAAAAATTGGAACCGATAACGCAGGTTTCAACGATGCCGGTGCGAAAAAAGAAGGCAACGCCTTCTCTCAACCCGTTGCAGAACTCAATATCACGCCCGAATTGCGACAAACGGCTTTCGACAAGCAAACCACTACAGACGACCACGGCATGCACATCGTTGGGGTTTCAAAAGAGAAAAACGGCGGCACGTATTTTTTGGTAAAAAACTCTTGGGGCACAGGCAATGCGTTGGGCGGATACTTCTACGTGAGCGAGGCGTATTTCAAATACAAAACGATTTCCGTGATGCTTCACAAAGACGCGATCGACAAAGCCACAACCAAGAAGCTGGGCATTTAACGAATATCAAACAAATCACGTATCTTTGCGGCACTTTTCAACCATGATCATAGGCGTTCCAAAAGAAATCAAAAACAACGAAAACCGCGTGGCATTGACGCCCGCAGGTGCAAGTGAATTGATCAAACACGGTCACACATTGTATGTTCAAAAAACAGCAGGTGAAGGCAGTGGTTTTTCAGACTCTGAATATCAAGCCGCTGGCGCTACCATCCTCAACACCATCGAGGAAGTGTATGCCATCGCCGAGATGATCATCAAAGTAAAAGAACCCATCGAAAGCGAATACAGCTTGATCAAAAAAGATCAGCTGTTGTTTACATATTTCCACTTTGCTTCATATGAGCCATTGACCCACGCCATGATTGAGCGCGGCGCCGTTTGTTTGGCCTATGAAACCGTAGAAAAAGCAGACCGCAGCTTGCCATTGCTAATCCCAATGAGCGAAGTGGCTGGTAGAATGAGTATTCAAGAAGGCGCAAAATACCTTGAGAAGCCAATGGGTGGTAGAGGTGTTTTGTTGGGCGGTGTCCCAGGTGTTAAACCAGCTGAAGTATTGGTATTGGGCGGTGGTATCGTTGGAACTCAAGCAGCAAAAATGGCCGCTGGATTGGGTGCTCGTGTAACCATGATGGACATCAGTTTGCCACGTTTACGTCAACTCGACGACATCATGCCTGCCAACGTAGAAACCATGATTTCTAACGAATACAACGTACGCAATGCCATCAAAACTGCCGATTTGGTGATTGGTGGTGTGTTGATCCCTGGTGCCAAAGCGCCAAAATTGATTACTCGCGACATGTTGCCTTCAATGAAAAAAGGTGCTGTGATTGTGGATGTAGCCATCGATCAAGGCGGTTGCTTTGAAACATCTAAACCCACAACCCACGCAGAGCCTTGCTATGAGGTAGATGGCGTAGTTCACTATTGCGTAGCCAACATGCCTGGTGCAGTTCCCTATACTTCAACATTGGCATTGACCAATGCAACTTTGCCGTATGCTGTTCAGTTGGCAAACAAAGGTTGGAAGAAAGCCTGTGCCGATAGCAACGAATTGAAGCTTGGATTGAATGTAATCAACGGTAAAGTGGTTTACCAAGGTGTGGCTGAAGCCTTCAACCTTGAATATACCCCAGTTGATACCTTCTTGAACTAATTTCGATATGACCAGCTTGGTCAATTACCGCATTTACGGGGAAAATCACGCCCATCCCATTTACATCTCGCATGGCATTTTTGGCATGCTAGACAATTGGCATCTTACTGCTCAAAAACTCGCAGAAACGCACCGCGTAATCACTTACGATGCGAGAAATCACGGCAAAAGTTTTCATGACGATGATGCAGGTTATTTAGCCATGAGCGATGACCTGCGCAACCTCATGATTTCTTTGGGCGATGACAAGTCCACCATCATCGGCCACTCAATGGGTGGTAAAACAGCCATGGTTTTTGCGGATCGATACCCCGAAATGGTCCACCAATTGATCGTGGTAGATATCGCCCCGAAGAGATACGTGCCCGGACATTTGGGTTATTTCAGGGCGTTCAAAGAAGTGCCACTGCATACGCTAAACTCCAGAAAAGAAGCCGAAGAAGCGTTTGAACCATTCGCCCCAGAAATGGGTGTTCGTCAATTTTTACTCAAAAACATCGAACCCATTCCCGGCGGTGGCTATGCAACCAAGAGCAATTTGCAAGCCCTTGAAAATCATTACGATGAAATCATTGGTGAACTACAGTTTAACCATGTCTTTCTCAAGCAAGTGGATTTCATTGGGGGCAGTAAAAGTGGGTACATCAAAGAGGAAGACAAAGACGAAATCTACAAACATTTTCCCACAGCCCAATTCCATGTGGTGAACAACGCGGGACATTGGGTGCATGCCGAAAACCCACAAGGATTCCTCGATTGCCTCTTTTCCATTCTCGCTTGAGAATTTCCCAATCGTTTTTGTACCTTCGTTTTTCACCTATGCAACGCGCAACGTTTAGTTTCATCCTTTGTATTTTCCTGGCAACACCCCTGTTTTTGCGTGGTGAAAACAACATCCATCCTATACCAACGACAACTGTTACCCCGAAAGATTCGGCCAAAACACAACCAAACAATGCGCAGCAACCACTCACACGACCCACTTGGGTGAGCATGCACGTGGGCGGCGGATTTCAATACAATTTGGGCGGCTGGAGAGAGCGATACAATGCCAATGCGAATTTTGATTTAGGTGCCGATTACCAGTTTCAAGAAAAATGGCTGTTGGGGTTCAATTTCAGTCCTTATACCGGTGGATGGGTGAACACCGATAGTTTGTATGGCGATATGATTGCCGGCTCCAATTATCTGTTCGATGTGAACGGAAATCCAGCGGTGATCAGAACCTACATGAGGGGATTCAATTTTTGCGCAACGGCAGGTAAAATCATCCCATTGAAGCAAAGCACATTGAAAAATCCGGCCACTTGGTCGTTGCAATTGGTGGGTGGCTTGGGCTATCACGAGCATTTCACAAAGTTTCAGTTCGATAAGGGCTTATTGCCACAGTTGGAGGGATATTATGAGGAGGGGCACGACAATTATCGGGCAGGGTATTGCATCACGGAACAGTGTCGATTGCAGTACATGAACCCCAACACGTTGAGTTTTCACGTGGGCGTACAGATGTTGCAGGGATTCACCAAAAACATGAGAGATTGGGACATGAGCACGTTTCGCGCTGCGGATCCCAAGCAAACTGATTTGAGTTTTGGAATATACGGAGGATTGATTATTCCCATCATCATTTACACGAAAAACACGGTTCGAGAAGCGGAATATTTCGAATGATCATTTGGCTTTACAATTTGGGGATGGTTTGCTATGCCGGGTTGATCCGGTTGGCGGCGATGTGGAACCCAAAGGCCAAGGCCATGTTATTGGGTTGGCGAGAAACCAAAACCCTGAACCGAACACAGATTCACCACCAGATCAACGGGGTGGTTTCACCATCGTTTGAATTGATTTGGATCCATTGTGCATCCTTGGGGGAATTTGAAATGGCCAAGCCCATTGCGGCCGCCTTACAGGCGGCCTCCAGCCAACGGCATGTGCTGTTTAGTTTCTTCTCTCCCTCCGGATATAACCATGCAGTTTTAGATATCAATCAAACCAAAGTATACCTGCCGTTGGATGGCGCATCCAGCGCGAAGCGCTGGATGCAGCAATGGAACCCCCAGGCCGCAATCTTCATCCGCTACGAATTTTGGTACCATTACATGAAATCCCTCCACCAAAATCAAATCCCCGCTTTCGCCCTAGGAGTAGCCATTGCCCCCAATCATTTCCTCCTCTCACGCATCGCCCAACCCTGGCGAAAACAACTCCAACAGTTTCAGGCCATTGGTCTCATCAATCAAAACATGTGCAAACTGGCCACACAAAACCAATTTCACAACGCCTTCGTTTTTGGTGACCCCAAATTCAATCGCGCCGCCGAAAGAGCCCTACTCCCATCACCCCTCCAAAACCCTGACATCCATACCAATACCAACACAGAACTCCTTCAATGGATGCGCAACAAACCCACACTCATCCTGGGAAGCGCTTGGCAACCCGAAATACAACTGCTACAACAATTTATACAGCAATACCCTCAAGCCCTCGAAAATTGGCAAATATTGATCGCACCTCACAACCTCAACCCCCAATTCATCCAATACATACAACAAGCCTTTTCTGAATTCCCAACCGCCATTTTTTCAGAAAATCCACCCAATAACAACCACACAATTGCCATTTTAAACACCATCGGACAGCTCGCACAATGCTATCGATTTGGTACCATCGCCATCATCGGCGGCGCCTTTGGCAAAGGCCTACACAACACCATTGAAGCCGCAGCATTTGGCCTTCCCATCGTCTTTGGACCCAACCACAACAAATTCCCGGAAGCATCGCAATTCATCCAAGCCGGTTTTGGATTTTCAGTCAATCACCAAAACCAATTCAACCAAACCCTGCTTCAACTCATTCAACAACATTCCCCCAATCAACCCCATCCCCTGTCTCAAAGCGCCGCCCAATTCGTGCAAAATCACATGGCAAAAATTTCGGAATTTGTCAAACTGACATACCCCCAAGCACTAAATCAAGGGAACTAGGTATAAAAACTGACATTTTTTCGCCCTCTCGGTCAGAGAATACCCATTTTTGAATTTGGCATAAGATTAGACATTTTAGGGCAAATCAAAAACAAAAATACTATGTCAGTAAACGTAAAACCATTGGCCGACAGAGTTCTGATAGAACCTGTACAAGCCGAGCAGAAAACTGCTTCAGGAATCATCATCCCAGACACAGCCAAAGAAAAGCCTCAAAAAGGTACCGTAGTTGCTGTAGGTCCAGGCAAAACAGATGAGCCCGTTACAGTAAAAGTGGGCGATACTGTGTTGTATGGCAAATATGCAGGTACCGAGTTAAATGTAGAAGGCAAAGACTATCTCATCATGCGTGAGAGCGACATTTTGGCCATCATTTAATCCTTTAACCCCTAAAAAATAACGAATCATGGCAAAGAAAATAGATTTCAATCTTTCAGCCCGCGACGGTTTGAAAAGAGGTGTAGACGCCTTGGCGAATGCAGTAAAAGTAACTTTGGGTCCCAAAGGACGTAACGTAGTTATCGACAAAAAATTCGGTGCTCCACACATCACCAAAGATGGTGTTACTGTAGCCAAAGAAATTGAATTGGTAGACCCAGTAGAAAACATGGGTGCCCAAATGTTGAAGGAAGTAGCAAGCAAAACCGCTGATGTAGCTGGTGATGGAACTACTACCGCAACCGTATTGGCGCAAGCCATCGTAACTGGCGGTTTGAAAAACGTAGCTGCCGGTGCAAATCCAATGGATTTGAAGCGCGGTATCGACAAAGCGGTGATTGCAGCCGTAGGTAAATTGAACGAAATGACCCAAGCGGTGGGTGACGACAACAGCAAGATCGAGCAAGTAGCAACGATTTCTGCCAACAACGACAGCACCATTGGCAAATTGATCGCTGAGGCGATGAAGAAAGTGGGCAAAGACGGTGTAATCACGGTTGAAGAAGCAAAAGGCACCGAGACCACGGTTGATGTGGTTGAAGGTATGCAGTTCGATCGCGGATACTTGAGTCCTTATTTTGTGACCAACACCGAAAAAATGGAAGCTGACCTAGAGAACGCTTTCGTTTTGATCTACGACAAGAAAATTAGTAGCATGAAAGACTTGCTTCCTGTATTGGAAAAAGTAGTTCAAACTGGTAAGCCTTTGGTTATCATTGCAGAAGATATCGATGGTGAGGCATTGGCTACGTTGGTGGTAAACCGCATTCGTGGTGCCCTCAAAATCGCTGCGGTGAAAG
>JAIYBO010000001.1 GCA_027488495.1 Bacteroidota bacterium
ACCCAACAAGGCTATAACTTTCAGATGTTGAGCGATTTCAACAAAGAAGTGAGTACAGCTTATGACAGCATCTATGAGACATTCGCTTTCGGTATGAAAGGTGTTTCAAAAAGATCTGCTTTTGTAATAGACAAAGAAGGCATCGTACAGCATGCTGAAATTCTCGACAATGCCGGTGAGATGCCCAACCTTGAGCAAATCAAAGCGGTGTTGTCGACCTTAAACTAATCGCCTATTTTTGTTGAATGCGAAACCGCATTCTAATTTTAACGATAGCCCTATTGGTATTCAGGGGATTGAGCGCTCAAAAAACGCCTCACCCTGAATACTTAATGAGGTATTATTTTACGGCCGCTGAAGGGGCAAAACAATCTGTTATACCTTCAAAAGACTTGCTCAAAATCAAGGGCATTGATCAAAAACAATATTTTTCATGTTTCCCGCAAGAGGGATTGAGGTTCAACCAATTCTTATCGCAAGTTCAAACGGGATACGACACCATTTATGCCATCGAAGAAATGGTTTCTTGTGGCCCTTTCTTGGCCCATCGCACAGAAACAACCAACGGCGAATACAAAGCGTTTTTAGCAGACAGCGTTTGGATCAAAGAGCATTTGGAATACCAACCGCGCCAACTTTTTCCTGACACCCATGTTTGGATACCCTTTGCGGCTACTGCCGAAAGTGCGCCAGTTCCCAACCCATATACCCGTTTGTATTTCCAAAATAGCACTTATAACAACTATCCCGTTGTGGGTGTAAGTCAATTACAAGCCACAGCCTATTGCGAATGGCTCACACACATTCTGAACGAATCGCCCCAGTACGCAGGCCTTCAAGCAGTCTTGAAAAAACAGGGGCTAAAAATCAAGGCCGAACTGCCCACAGTTGCTGAATGGTTGTACTTGTATGAAATGAGCATACAAGTGCCCAGTAGAACAGGAGTTGCAGAAGGCAAAATTCGCGGAAACTACTTTCGAAACAATCAACGCAAGGGTGGCGCCCTTTTCACCTTCTTGCAACATCAAGAATTAAAAAACAATCCAGTAATATTCAATGAAACAACCACAGCCAGAGGATTGAACATCCAAAATGAGATCTCTGAAGCATTGCTTATGCCCTTGCCAAGCCAAATGCCACCCGCCAAGCCCTACCCCGCTGTTTCTCACCTTTTGGGCAATGTGGCTGAGTGGACCTCGACACCCGCTTACGGACATTTATTCAACAACAGAACCACGATTTTAAACACCAATGGACAGCTCATTGAGAACGCCTATCAGCAAGTGAATGTCTTTGATTTCAAAGGATATTTGGTGGAAGAGCCTGCCTTGCAGCAACACTATGCAATCAAAGGGGGATCTTGGAATCAAGATTTTCACTACCTAGACCCCATGGCCATCATGTTCATGCAAAGCAATCACGCTAACAATCACGTTGGTTTTAGGACTGTACTGCATTTTTACCCATCTACGGATACCACTACCACACCTTAATTCCACTGTATCTAGATCGGTGATAACGGATTGATTTGTACCGTCCACAAGCAAAATCGTCATGTTGACACTTTTTGTAATTGTATAATTGACACTTCTTTAAATTTTCTTTATCTTGCTACCCTAAAATTAGCCTATGTTTACATTCATACCCACGCGAAAAGTCATTCTAACTGCCCTCACCACCATTTTGGGTGCAGTTTCTACTTTTGCGCAAACCGGATCCTTGGCAGGTTTGGTGACGGACGAGTCTACCAAAAAGCCCATTGAAGGGGTGACCATCGAAGTGTACAAAACAGAACTCGTTGCCAAAACATCGGCCAACGGCTCTTATCTCATTTCAGGAATCACACCAGGAACTTACAACGTAATTTTCACCAAAGACCAAATGGAGGATATTTTGGTGAAAGTGGAAATCAAATCCAACGAAACCACGCCATTGAACGCTGCTATGAAAACAGCTATTTCAAGCATGGGCGATGTGGTTATTGTTGGTTATGGAAGACAGAGCAGACGAAACGTCGTTGGCTCAATTTCTACTGTTTCGGGCAAAGAGATCACTGATATGCCGGCGCCTTCATTTGAGGCAGCCTTACAAGGCAAAGCGGCCGGTGTTCAGGTAATTGTTGGTAGTGGTATGGCGGGATCCGCGTCTTTGATTCGCGTAAGGGGTGCATCTTCGATATCAGCAGCGGGTGACCCATTGTATGTCATCGATGGTATCCCTGTATCACAAGATTACTTCATGAATAGAACCAACGGATCAAATTGGGGCGGTGGTTTCAACAACAACCCTTTGGCGAGTATCAACCCAGACGATATCGAGAACATTGAAATCTTAAAAGATGCCGCAGCAACCAGCATTTACGGTTCTCGCGGTGCCAATGGTGTAATTTTGATTACCACCAAACGTGCACGCAAGCAAGGATTGAAATTCGATGTAAGCGCCCGTTGGGGTAGTTCAAGCCCTACGCGCAAACCGGATATGCTTTCTGCGCCTGAATGGCTTCAATTATACGAAGAAGCATGGTACAATGATGGTCGCACCGGCACCCCAGATCTATCGCTCAATGGCATCCGCATGAGTTGGGCACAGGCAAATGACCCAAAGAACCATACCAATTGGATCGACCAAGTTATTGGCCATGGATTTAAGCAGAATTACAACCTTTCGGCCAATTACATGGGCAAGAATTTCGCCGTAAAAGGCATCGTTTCCATGGACGATAACGGAAGTTTCATCATTGGCAACAAATACAACCGTGTTTCTGAGCGTGTAAATTTGGATTATCGCCCTGTAAAGGGATTGAACATTCAAATGTCACAGTCGTTGAGTCGCGGTACGAATACACGTGTTGATGCCTCATGGGCGGGTGGATTGGGATCTGCCATGAGTACGATGTTGCCCATTTACCCCCTTACGCCCCTTTATGACAGCGCAAGCAAATCCTACATAACGCCAGTGGGACTTCACACAATTCGTGATCTAAAAAATTGGAGAACAGTTGAAGTTCGCTCAATCAACAACGCCAATATTAGTTATGAGATCAACAAAAACTTGACTGTGAATTACAGCACAAGCATTGATTACATGGACTACAACGAATATTTGTACGAACCCGCGGAGTTGATCAAAATGTACAACGGCAACTATCAGCAAAATGGCAATGCCAAATGGTTCCCAAGCTGGACAATGAACCGCAACCAGTTTTTGACTGCCCAATGGAACAAGGAGCTGAGTAAGAATCACACCGTAAGCGCAATGGCAGGAACCGAAACCCAAAGAAGCATCACCAAAAGCAAATACGTAGAGAATTTTGATGCCACAGGTCCAGTAGACCAAGTCGCTATCCCAGACACCGCACTTCAGGCATTCAGCAGAACCCCCTACGAGTGGGCCTTTATCAGCTACTTTGGCCGATTCAACTATAGCTACAAAAACAAATTGAACTTCCAATTAACCAGTCGTTGGGACGGAAGCTCCAGATTTGGTAGAAACAATCGCTATGGATTCTTCCCTGCCGCAGCCGTTGGATACATTCTGAGCGAAGAGCAATTCATGAAAAAATACAAATTCATCAACTTCATGAAGCTTCGTGCGGGTATGGGAAAATCGGGCAATGCCAACTTCGACAACTATGCACGCTGGGGCACCATTACACCGAGTGGCAACTTACCCAAATACAACGGACAGCCGCAGCTCGCGCCTTCACGTTTGGAAAACCCCAATTTGCGTTGGGAAAGCACGGTCAACTTCGATGCAGGTGTAGAAATGGCGTTTGCCAAAGGTCGAATCAGCACCGAAATCACCTATTACAACAAGGTAACGAGCGATGTAATCATGAATGTATCTATTCCAGTTTCAACGGGTTTTGGTAGCTTCTACGACAACGTGGGTGGCATCACCAACCAAGGTGTTGAATTCAGTTTGAAAACAGTAAACATTCGCACCAAGCGCACAAACTGGACAACCAACTTCAGCATTTCTCGAAACGTCAATGAAATCACAAGCATTGGTGTTTACACGCCGGATGCAATTAGTGGTGGAACGAACGATACCCGCGTAGTATTGAATCAACCGGTGGGTACAAACTTCTTGGTACGTTTCTCACACGTAGATCCAGCCACTGGCGCTCCGGTTTATTTTGACTTAAACGGAAACCAAACCACCAAATGGGATCCTGCCAACCGCGTTGCTGTTGGTAATGTATTGCCCAAAGCTTTCGGAAACTTAGCCAATACCATTTCATATAAAAACTGGGAATTGAACGCAAACATATACTTCAACTGGGGCGGTAGCATTTTCGAAAGCTCTGTAAAACGCCAGTTGAGCTTAATGACCGATTGGAACATGGACCGCAGGGTTTTGGATCGTTGGCAAAATCCTGGTGATGAAGCCTTGTACCCCAAAATGACCTTGAGTACTTTCAATCATGGATCTACCACCCCATGGATCAATACTGATTTGTGGTTGCAAGATGGTTCATACATTCGCTTGAGAAGCATCAACGTGAGTTATAAATTGCCTACAGCTTGGTTGAAAAAATCAAAGTTCGATGCCGCCCGCATCATGTTGGTTGGTACCAATTTGCTGACTTGGACAAAATACACTGGTATCGACCCTGAAATCGCCAGGGATTTTGAAAACCCAACCGACAGAAACATGAGCGGAAGTATCACTTACTTAACCACCCCTCAAGAAAAAAGCATCAGTTTGGCCCTTAATTTAAGCTTCTAATCATGAAAAAATCTCTATTCCATTCCTTCGCCCTATTCATTTCGATGACCCTCGTTGGTGTATCGTTTGTTTCGTGCGACAATATGATTGAAACGCCCCCACCCAATGAACTTTTGGTGGATGATGCAATCAAAACCACCGATGACCTGCAACGATTGCTCAATTCATCTTACAACGAAGTAGCCAACACATTTGGTGGCTTCTCTCAAATGATGAGCGAAATGCAGTCAGACAACCTATCTAACCCCAATAACAACGATTTGAGGGAGCTATATAGCCACAACGTTCTATTCTTCAATAGCACTTGCGGTGGCTACTACAGCATTTTGTATCGCGCAATATTCCGTGCCAATTTTGTACAAGACAACATGGACAAAGTATCGGATTTAAGTGCTGCCGACAAAGAGCGCATGACAGGTGAAATCAAGTTCATACGGGCATTGTGTCATTTTACTGCCGTTCGCATGTTTGCTCACCCCTATGGCTACACTGCCGGAAACGTGCATCCGGGTATCGCCATAGTAAAAACCGCATCAACCAAACCCAGTCCCCGATTAACAGTTGCTGAGGCCTACGATGCCATTTTGAGCGATTTGAAAGATGCTGAAACTGCATTACCAGAATCAAATGGCGACTATGCCGACAAAATGAGTGCGAAAGCGCTGTTGGCCCATGTATATTTCCAAATGGGCAAATACACCGACGCAGCTTCATATGCTGGTGCAATTATCGATTCAAAAAAATATACACTGAGCGATACTGTAAATGTATTTGCATCTGAATCTAGCAGTGAACACATTTTCAAAATCGTGAGTACTGGTGTGAACGACAAACGCAGCGGTGCGTTCTCTGATTACTATGCGCCAGGCAATCCAACCGGACAATTGTCACGCGAGTTGTGGGCCAATTTGAATGTAGATTTGGCCATCGACAAGCGTTTGAAATTGTTGACCGTAGTAAATGCAGGAGCACAAAACGAATTTGTTAAAAGCGAATTGTTTAACGCCCCATTCTTTAATGTACCAGTATTGCATTTAACCCAGATGCACTTAATTCGCGCCGAGGCATTGGCGAAAAGCGGCGGCGACTTAACCACTGCCACTGCCGATATCAACGCCATCATTCAACGGGCGTACACAGACAACAGCAAAATTGTTGCCGCTGGTTCAACAGCCCAACAAATCATCGATGCCACGCGTGCGCAGAGAAGAATTGAACTGTTGTTCCAAGGCGATCGCACACCCGAAATCAAACGATTGGGTGCTGTAGAAAGCCAAAATATCTTTGTTCGTGGACATCGTTGGGACTGCCCTGGCTTCTTATTGCAGTTCCCAATCACAGAGAAAACCACCATTTTCGAAATTAATCCAACAGGAGGTTGCAACTAATGAAACAGATATGTAAACTGGCTATTGTAGCCACCATCATCGTCTCAAGCATTACCGCTTGTAGACCTGAAAAGAAAGAACTAGGCCCCAAAGCCAATCAAGTGGATGGCATTAGTAGCTCCACTTGGATTTTAAGCAAAGTAGATCAAATAGATGTGAATGTTCAATTGGCATTTGTAGAAAGCGATACGTTGTTAAACGTGACGGATGCCTACATCGATGGAGCACCAATGGAAATTGCCTTTGGCAAAGACGGGGCATACACCATAACGCCCGGCGCTGGAAGCAACTTATTCAAAAACACTGCAGGCAAATGGAATTTTGACAACAACGAATATCCGAGTTATATCACATTTGACGCTGCAAGCACAACTGAAAACAACATGAAATTGATCAGACCCGTTCGGCCTCAAGATAATTTCTTATCGTTGAAATACAACAAAATTTGCGGTGGTAAGCGCACCGTAAGTTATCACCTAACCTACACCCGCAAATAACAAGAACATGAAAAAGTTCATTTTTACACTTTTCGCTATCTGCTTGTTGACTTCTAAACTGTCTGCACAAAAAGCATGGGCCACACCAGACCCCATTAACCCCAACGATTCTATTACCATTTGGGTTGATATCAAAAAATGTGACCGTCAACAGTTGGCCGGTACCACAGATCCTTTATATATGTGGACTTGGACTCCAAAAGAACACCCAAAGGGACATCCACTGCACAACGGCACATGGCAGGCCAGTACAGATGCATTGCAAATGAGATCTGCCGGCAATGACTTGTACTTCTACAGAATGATACCCACACAATTCTACGAAGTAACCGCTGCGGAATTGTACAACAACGACATCAGCTTACTTTTGAAAAAGAAAGATGGAACTGGTGGCGCTGCAGGCGAAGACAAAACGGAGGATTTGAAAATAGACTTGGCACCTCCGGTAACTGGTCCACAAAAAATTTCTCCATTCCCCCGCTTGGCCCAAAAAGATACATTGTCAATTGGTGCTAACGATGTATTAACGATCCAGTACGATCGCAATTTGGAAACCAAGGATACCTTGAAAGACAAAGAAGATTTCTATGTGTTCGCCAAGGCAAGAATTGGTGCCGGGGCGGCAGATTTCTTGCAAATTGTTCCAATCACCAAAGTAGCTACCGCGCCACAACTGGCGATGAAGAACATGGGTAATGGCAAATTTGCATTGAGCATGATTCCAAACAAGTTCTTTGCTTCGGTAAATCCAGGCGGACAGAAAATCTTGAGTGTACAATTCCAAATCGTTCGTGGCAAGATTCGCAATTCAAACGATACGGTTGATGGCACTTATGAGTATTTCTTGAATCAAAATTGCGAGTAAGATCGTTCAAGATCATCGCATAGTTGCGCACGCAATGCTTGCGTAATACAAACAGAAAGGGCGCCTAGTGAACTAGGCGCCCTTTCTGTTTGTATCATTTAGAACATCAAATCAAGCCTTCTAGTTCTATTTCGCTGCGAATCAAATCATCCAACACTTCGCGCCTTCTAATGAGGTGTGCTTCACCATTCCTCACCAAAACCTCCGCTGGCCTCAATCGCGCATTGTAATTGTTACTCATACTAAATCCATAAGCCCCAGCATTGTGAATGCGCAACACATCCCCTTCCCTCACCTCTTGCAATTTGCGATCATACCCCAGAGTATCAGTCTCACAGATATACCCCACAACGCTGTATAAACGCATCGCTCCATCTGCATGTGATATGTTTTCGATGTGATGGTAGGCATCATAGAACATCGGGCGAATCAAGTGATTTTGTCCAGAATCAACCCCAACAAACACCGTCGAAGTGGTCTGTTTGATCACATTGGCCTTTACCAACAATGAGCCCGATTCACTCACAATGAATTTACCCGGCTCAAACCAAAGTTCCAACTTGCGTCCGTACTCTTCACAAAATGTCACAAACGCTGCAGAAATCTTCTCTCCAATTTCTTCTATGTCTGTAACGATATCATTGGGCTTATAGCCAACCTTAAATCCTGATCCAAAATCCATGAATTCCAAATCTTTGAAGCTCCGAGCCGCATCGAACAACAATTCTGCACCCCTCAAAAACACTTCCGCATCCAAAATATCACTGCCCGTATGCATGTGCAGCCCATTTACCTTGATTTTCAATGACTCAACCACCCTCAAAACATGTCTGAGTTGATAAATAGAGATACCAAATTTTGAATCGATGTGTCCCACAGAAATGTGCGAATGTCCACCCGCCATGATATGGGGATTCAAACGGATGCAACAAGGAACTGTGGCCCCAAATTCATGACCAAAATGTTCCAAAATGGAGATATTGTCGATATTGATGTGAACGCCCAAAGCCACGGCTTCTTTGATTTCCGCAAAGTCCACACAATTGGGGGTGTACATGATCTCAGAGGGAGCAAAACCCGCACGAAGCCCCAACTGTACTTCTTGTATCGAAACGGCGTCTAAGCCTGCGCCTTGTGCTTTTAGAATGCGCAAAACATTGATATTGTTCAACGCTTTCAACGCATAATGCAATTTTACATTTACCGAAGGAAATGCATTGAGCAACCGTTGGTATTGATGCTCGATGGATTCAGCATGATAAACATACACTGGGGTCCCAAATTCCTGGGCGATTTTCTGATATTCTGAGTCGGAGATTTTTACTAATTCCATGTTTGATATTGTGATTGAATTCTATAAATGGTACATATAAAAAAAGGCGGGGTGAATATCACCCCGCCTTTTCAAAAGTTCGAAGTGATATTAATTGTTTGGTTTTTTCTTAGATGAGAAATCCACAACAATTGGGGTTGCAATACAAATTGAAGAATAAGTACCTACAACAACACCTATCAACAAAGCCAATGAGAACCCTTTCAGGGCGTCGCCACCGAACAAGAACAAAATTAACACAACCACAAATACAGTAGCTGAAGTAATGATGGTACGTGATAAGGTATCGTTGATCGCCAAGTTGATCAATTTTGCATCAGAGCGCTCCGCCTTATTGTTGGTTAAGAACTCACGAATACGGTCAAATACAATTACCGTATCGTTGATTGAATAACCCAACAAGGTTAATAAGGCAGCAATCAAATGCTGGTCAAAATCCGTTGGGAAAGGCACAACACCATCCAAAATGGCGAACATCGACAATACAACCAACACGTCATGAATCAATGCAATTGTAGCACCCATACCATAAGCAACACTGCGGAATCGGAATACAATGTATAAGAAGATACCAACAACGGTTAACAACACCAAGAAACCACTCTTATCTCTGGTACTAGTAGCTATTGCTGCGCCCACCTTAGAAGAAGAAAGCACTGGGTCTTCTCCAACCAATTCAAAACCTTTCAAAGACGCCAAAACTGCTGCTCTTACTGAATCTCTAGCCTCTTGTCCTTCTGCATCAATCATGTATGTGGTCACAATTCTAAATTGACCTTTGTTACCGAAAGTTTTTACCTCATTGCTAGATTCTGGCAAGTTGTTCTTCAAGGCAGTTGAAATGGCCTCAGTTTGATAATTCTTTGCCGCATCAAATTGAATCACATATGAATGACCACCCTTGAAATCTATACCCGTACTGATACCCCCTTTGGTAATGAACGCCACCAAACCAGCTACAATAACAAGTGTAGATGCGATATAATATTTTTTACGATTACCTACAAAATCAATATTGCTGTTCTTCATGAACCCTTTGTTCCAAGGAGCATCAAACTTGATTTCCAATCCTTTGTCGGCACGACGGTCTAACAACAAACGTGTGATAAACAAGGCTGTAAACATTGAACTAAAGATACCAATTACCAAGATTACGGCAAAACCGTAAGCTGGACCAGCACCAGCAAATGTCAAAATGAAACCAGCCAATAACGTAGTAATATTTGAGTCGATGATTGCACTCAAGGCGTGTTTAAATCCATCCGCAATGGCAGATTTCAAACCTTTACCAGCCTCCAATTCATCTTTGATACGCTCGTAGATCAATACGTTGGCATCTACAGCCATACCCACTGTCAAGATAATACCAGCCATACCAGGCAAAGTAAGCGCCGCACCCAAACTGGCCAAAACGCCCATAATCAAGAACACGTTACCCAAAACCGCCACAATGGCCATCCAACCTGCACGACTGTAATATAAAATCATGAACAAAATGGTTGCGATGAATCCTAACAACAATGAATTCAAACCATTTGAAATCGATTCTTGACCCAAAGAAGCACCCACTTGCTCACTAGCCACAATCTTGGCAGGCGCAGGCAATTTACCCGCTTTCAATACGTTTGCCAAGTCATTGGCTTCACGGATATCGAAATTTCCTGAAATCTGACTGTTACCACCGCTGATTTTTTGGTTCACCACAGGGGCTGAATAAACCCGGTCATCCAATACCACCGCAATATATTTACCAATGTTACGGCCTGTTACTTGAGCCCATTGTGTACCCGCCTTGGCGGTCATTTCCATTGAAACTTCCAACTCACCCGTTGGTGACGTATTCACGCGGGCATCTGAAATGATGTTCTCGTCTTCAGCCGACAAAGCAGCATTTCCTTCACGATCCAATTTCAAAAAGTATACGAAAAATTCATCTGAATTGTTGGCTTCCTTACCATCTGCTTCGTAATCACGGGGCTTGGCACTGAAAGCTACTTTTGCACTTTCCATACGCAAAACACCAGCATAACGCTCGTCTTCCAACATCTTGGTCAACATCGCGCGATCCGCTTTTTTAACCACGGCTACCGAAGATCCAGGACCATCGTTACCAAACGATTTCAAAACTTTAGCCAAAGGACTGCCATTGGCTTCATCCTTCTTAGCATCTTTCTTTTTTGCATCGGCCACCTTTGGGCTATCCACTGCAGTTGTTGCAACAGCAGTAGCAGCTGGAGCAGCGTCAGTCGCAACCACATTTGTTGCCGCCGCAGCCACGTTAGTATCAGTGGCAGTTGTATCTTGCACCTCCGCAGGTGCAATGGCCGCCATTTTACTGGCTTTGTACAATGCGTTCAAAATACGCGTTCCATCTCTGCGCTGACCATCGTTGCCATACACTTCGTAGAACTCCAATTTCGCACTCTTCTCAACCAACTCTTCCATTCTGCGAGGGTTGTCAACACCTGGCAATTCTACGCTGATTCTTCCACCGTCGATCTTTTGAATTGTAGGCTGAGTTACGTTTGATTGGTTGATACGCTTTTCGATTACTTCATATACACGGTCTACAGCACTGGTGGTTTCTGTTCTCAAATAATTCACCACTTCAGCCTCAGAACTGTTCGATTGAATAGAGCTCTTGTTGCCCTTAATGAACAAATTCGCCAAGTTTCTGCTTGGGCTGATTTTCTTGAAGTTCGATACAAATGCATCTACAAAGTCAGCGCCCTGATCACGAACATCCGCATTGGCAGCATCGATGGCACGATTCAATTCTTTGTCTTTGGTGTCGTTCGACAAAACACGCACAACAGCGCCCTTATCCACTTCCAAAATCACGTTCATACCACCACGCAAATCCAAACCTAAGTTCACTTCACGCTGCTTACATTCAAAGTAGGTGTAGGCGGCAAGACCTACATTGTAAATTTCATCATTGCCCAAACTGTCGATGTATCTGCGGTAAGCTTCTTTCGAATCTCCACCCTTATCGGCAACTTTGGCGGCAAATGCCTTCGCTTCTTTTTCGAATCCTTGGGCCTTCCAAGTAAACGACAATTGGAACAAACAGGCTAACGCCAGTACAATCGAAAATCCTACAACGGTTTTATTGGTTTTCATCACTATATAAAAGTATCCAAATTATGGAATCGCGAAAATAAGGAAAAAAAACTAGTTAACAGCCTTACAATGAAATGCCCTGCAATTTTTGCAACAATAATTTCAATTCTTGCGGAGAATGGCCTTCCATGCAACGAAAATGGCCCTTCGGACAAGCATCGAAACCCAACTTTGAACAAGGATGACAAGACAAATCGTTGGCCAACAGATGATACACGTGATCCTGACCGTGCCCCGGCGCGAAACCCAAACCCGGATCCGTACTGCCCCAAATCACCAACAAGGGCTTTTTCAAAGTAGCGGCCACATGCGTAAAACCCGTATCTCCCCCAACCACCACCGCGCTTTGAGCAATCCATCTCAACGATGTTTTCAAATCAAAAACACCCACCCCATTGATCAATTGATTTCCAAATTCTTGCACCAATTCCGTGGCCAAAGCCTTCTCGTTTGGACCACCAATCAAACACCATTTTCTTTGATCCTGCTCAAAAACTTGCTTCCAAATGGATTTGGGTATTTTCTTGGTTTCATAGGTACCTCCCAAAATCGCAACGCCATAATTATCTGCAAAATCCACACCACCAACCTTTACAGCATCGCTCTGAACAACCGCTTGTTCACCTTCTACCATGTTTGAAATGGTTGGAAGCCCAACCGCCCAATCCATCGTTTCAATTCGCCCACAACCCAATCGTTTCATCAATCGATTGGCCGCCTCCAAATAGCGTTCTTGAACGTGACTAACGTGATAACGCGAGGATTTCGTATTCACAAACAACCATCGCATCCATCGTTTTTTGTTGTAACCCACTGCGGTGGTCAACCACAGCAGAACCCGAACCCAATAAGACCTGAAATTGCAATGCAAATCCAATACCCCATCGTATTTTTCGGCTTTTAGCGCACCAAACAAACCCGCTTCACCCCAGGTGAAAAATTTATCAACCGCCTCGCCACCATGCAACAAATCGCCCATCTTGGGTTTTGTGAGCAAATGCACCTCCACCCCCAACTGCTTCCGCAAGGCATACAAAACGGGTGCGGCAAGAACCACATCGCCCAAACTGCTCAAACGGATGACCAAAATTTTCTTCATGATGCGATTTACTTTGACTTTGTCAGCGATTTCACTTTTTCCGCTTTGCAAGATACGCTTCAAATTCAACCAAATTCAAGGCATTGAGGGTCTGCGATGTCTGCAATCCGCCTTTCTGTCCGCTTAAAACCCCAAAATGCATATCCAAATAACCCATTTTTTCGTGGGCATCTGGATTCACAGAAACCATCACACCCTTCTCCATCGCATAGTCGATGTATCGCCAATCGATATCCAAACGATAGGGATGCGCATTCAATTCTATCGCCACGCCATTGGCGGCACAGGCATCTATCACCTTGTGATGATCGATGGGATACCCCTCTCGCATCAACAGCAAACGCCCCGTGGGGTGACCCAAAATGGTGGTATAGGGATTTTCTATGGCTCGCAGCAAACGGTCCATCGCCTTTTCTTGGGTCATGTTCAAATTGCTGTGCACCGATGCAACCACCAAATCAAACCCCCTCAAAATCTCCGGCTCGTAATCTAGATCGCCATTGCTCAAAATATCGCTTTCAATGCCCTTGAAAATCTTAAAAGGCCACAACTGCTGGTTCAATGTATCTATTTCATCAAACTGCTGCAATACGCGCTCCACCTGCAATCCTCGGGCATATCCCGCTGTTTTGGAGTGATCGCAAATCCCCAAATATTCCATCCCAATCTCCATGGCATACAGCGCCATTTCCTCCACAGAATTGAGCCCATCCGAATAAGTTGTATGGTTGTGAAGCACCCCTTTGATGTCTGAATACTTCAGCAACGACGTTTCTTCTACCGGTCTTTCGAACTCTCGATGTCCTTCGCGACGACAGGGCACCACAAAGTTCACCCCCTTGTGGGCATAGGTATCACGATCGCTGCCTTTCCAATCCGTGGCAGTATATCCGAGCAGCTCTATGTGCCTAGACGCCGCGCCCCTTTCAAACAACATTCTATCGAAATCCGCATGCATCACCACTTCCATTTCCATCACAAAACCTTGCTCATGCTTCAAAACACCGGTTGCTTCATCCACCGTCCAACCCAGCAAATCCGGACCTCCTTCTGTTGCAATTGCATCCCAGTCCGATGCCGTAATCCCGCTCATTTCCATCGCAGTAGTGAGCAGCACCAAATGCTCAATCACATCACTTTTTCGATAATATTCGCCGGTAAACTCATGTTGTTCATCGCCAAAAACCGAGCGCATGCCACGCAAAAACGATTCAGCATATGGCATCACCCTCGCCAAATGAAACTTGCCTTTGGCCCCATACGAAAACTCAATGGCCGCCAATATAGTTTGTTGGGTTTTGTATCCAAAACCGCTCACTTCTACCAAGCGATTTTGCCTGCAGGCATCAAACAAATCCTCCACCGTTTCGATACCCAATTCTTGCCATATCAGACGCACTTTTTTGGGCCCGAGACCCTTCACACCCAACATAGCAATCAATCCAACGGGTGTAATATCGAGCAAAGATTGCAGCGCGGGAAACTCCCTATTGGCACTGTATTCAACGATGGCTTTCGCCACCGACTTCCCTACCCCAGGAATGCTCAACAGTTGCGATTCTTGCAAATCCCCAAGCGGCTCTTTGATTTTTCGCAAATTAAACGCGCCTGAAGCAAACGCTTTGTATTTAAAAGGATTCTCTTCATGCAATTCCGCCAAACTTGCATACAACTGCAAAGCCTTTACAATTTCATGATTATCCACCGTCATATTTTATCAAATCAACCCAATTAAAATCAAACCCCCAAATCCTTCTTCACCACTTCTATCACCTCATCGGCCACCCAAGAGCTCAACGCCACGCCCATTCCACCCATTCTTACCGCCAAACAAACCCGGTTGCTGTGCCATCCAATGATCGGATTTCGATTCTCATTCATCCCCATCACCCCAGACCATTCGTATTCAAATTCAACAGTCCTTCCCGGTAAAACCACCGTTTCTAAATACGATTTCAAATGCGATCGAAACTGATCTGTAACCACCATATCCATCGTTTCCTCACCCACAAAATCCAAATTTCTACCACCGCCAATCAATATGCGATGGCCACCCAATTCCCTAAAATAAATATATCCCTTATCGGCATGAAAAATCCCCTCAAAAGGCAAAACATCCATGGCCTTGGTAACGAATACTTGGCCACGAGCAGGGGCCACCGCCAAATCCGGTATCAATCTTCGCGTAAAACCATTGGTGCAAATCACCAAACGACCGGCAATAATTTTCATCCCATTCCCCATATGCAACTCCACAAAATCGTTCGTCTCATCCCAGTCCGCAACGCGCATACCTTCATATATCTCAACACCCAAACGCAGGGCTTCTTCCCTTACCGCTCGATACAACAAATGGGTTTGTATTCCGCCTTCCAAAGGACAAAAAACGCCCGATTTCACCACGTTCATTTTGGTGGGAATCATGTCACAAACTACAAAAGCATCTTTCCCATGTACCCCACACAAGGCCTTATTCAAGGCGCTCACTTGAGCAATCACCAAACCGGCTTCATCATCAGTTGAGAACACCTCTGTACCTCCCGATGCTTGAAAACCAATCCTATCAGCGCCGTATCGGCCCAACAACTTTTGAATACCCAAAAATCGCTTTTCATATAGCCCTACAGCCTCTAATTCATTCGTGCGCGCGATTTCATCCAACATCTCCCCTGCGCTACCGAAACAGGCAAAGCCCGCATTGCGCAAACTTGCCGCATTTCCCATGGCGTGTTCATCCAGCACCACTACTCGGACTTTCGGATAAGTCTCCTTGATTCTGCTCGCGCTCTGCAATCCAACCAATCCCGCACCAACAACCACCCAATCAGCCGTTCCAAAGCCCTGTTGCTCCCAATAGCTGATTGTGTTCATCGAAGCGCTACATTAGTTCAGATACGATGCAATCACATCGCGATACGGCGTTGCAAAAGCGTCCATCGCACCCCAGCTCTCACCGTTCACACAAATCTCTCGATCGGCCAACACCGTTCCCACATGCGTAGCAACAACGCCAGCTTCCGAGGCCAATTGCATCAAACGACCCAAACCATCCTGCGATACAGAAACTACTACCCGACTTTGACTTTCACCAAACAATCCCGCATCGATGCGCAATCCTTTTTCCGTGCAAATATCAAATCCCTTGCCGCCAGCCATCGCACTTTCCATACAAGCGATAAACAATCCACCTTCACTGATGTCATGCGCCGATGCAACTGCCTGCTCTTTCGACAAAGTCTCCAACAACAAATGCAAAGCATATTCTTCGTCCAAATCAAAGGTTGGACAAGGGCTATGACTCACACCTTTTACCTTCGCGATGTACTGTGAGCTGCCCAAATCGTTCCGCGTTGTTCCCAACAAAACGATGGCATCGCCAGCATCGCCAAAAGGAATGCTCATGCGATGTTCAGGCTGTTCGATGATGCCCACCATACCAATGGTTGGCGTTGGATACACGGCCTGACCATTGGTGCTCTGATTATAAAAGCTCACGTTTCCACCTGTTACAGGAGTATCAAATTTCCGACAAGCCTCACCCATCCCTTCGATAGCATTTTTAAATTGATAATAAACCTCCTCATTGTAAGGATTTCCAAAATTCAAACAGTTGGTAATGGCTGTTGGCACACCGCCACTGCAACGAATGTTCCTAGCCGCTTCAGCCACCGCAATCTGTGTCCCCTTGTTGGGATCAGCAAAAACGTATCGGCTGTTGCAATCTACGGTCAATGCCAAACTCTTTTCAGAGCCAACGATTTTCACAACCGCCGCATCGGATGGCAAATTGGTTGATTCATTGATCGTTCCCACCATAGAATCATATTGCTCATAAATCCAACGCTTGCTGGCGATATTGGGCTCATTACACAATTTAATGGCCGCATCTTTCGCTTCTGCTAAACTCAAATCCGCTACAGAATTCAAATCAAACTTGGCGATTTCTTTCAAATATTCAGGTTCGGTCCATGTACGACGGTAAACCGGTGCACCGCCACCCAAAACCAATGATTCCGCGGGGATATCGGCCTCAAGCACATCGCCCATGAAATAACGAACGTGCTTGGTATCTGTCACCATTCCAATGTGGGCGTACGTCAAATCCCACTTCTCCAACACCTTTTCTACTTCTTTTTCTCTTCCCTTTTCGATGATCACTAGCATGCGCTCTTGGCTTTCACTGAGCAACAACTCCCAACCCTTCATATCGGGCTGACGCATTGGCACTTTATCCAACCAAACATCCATCCCCACATCAGTCTTCGCACTCATTTCACTGGTAGAACAAGTAATACCGGCAGCACCCATGTCTTGCATGCCAACCACAGCACCCGTTTCAATGATCTCCATGCTTGCCTCCAAAATCAACTTCTCCCAAAAAGGATCACCCACTTGCACCGATGGCAAATCAGAGATACTGTCTTCGCTCATGTCTTTCGATGCGAAAGCTGCGCCGTGAATACCGTCTTTGCCTGTAGCTGAACCAAAAATATATACTGGATTGCCAGCAGGACCTGCACCGGCAGAAATGCTTTTACCAACACCCACAATACCCACACTCATAGCATTCACAAGATTGTTTTGCTCGTAGCAATCATCAAAATACACCTCACCACCTACTGTAGGAATACCAAAAGCATTGCCATAATCACCGATGCCTTTTACCACGCCTTTAACCAGCCACTGCGTTCTATCCGTGGCAATGTTACCAAAACGCAACGAATTCAATTGCGCGATGGGCCTAGCGCCCATAGAAAAAATATCTCTATTGATACCACCCACACCAGTTGCAGCACCTTGATAAGGCTCAATGGCACTCGGGTGATTGTGACTTTCGATTTTGAAGCAACAGGCCAAACCATCGCCGATATCCACCAAACCAGCGTTTTCCTCACCCGCTTCGGCCAACATCTTAGACCCTGATTTGGGCAATGTCTTTAACCAAACGATGGAGTTCTTGTAGCTGCAGTGTTCACTCCACATAACAGAGTATATGGAGATTTCCGTAAAATTGGGTTCACGACCGAGTATGTCGCAAATTTTGTTAAACTCTTCTTCCAACAATCCCAATTGTTTGGCTTGTTCTAGTGTAGCGGGTTGATGTACCATGCGCTACAAAATTACAACACCGCAAGCGGAGGAGAAAATAACTTTTAGATTGTTTTTACCACTACTTACCCACTTTCCTATCGCATCAACATGATGGTCCCAGAAATGGTTTTGCGACGAACGCGATCCCCAGTTTTCAATTCGTAACGATAAATGAAGGTATAAAGGCCTTCTTGACAAACATCACCCATGTAGTATCCGTCCCATTCGAAGGTGCTATTTTGGTGACTGTCGAATATTTTCGCACCCCAACGATTGTACACTTCAAATAAAATGGGATTGGCACCCCGACCTATAATCCGAAAGATTTCATTTCTACCGTCGCCGTTCGGTGTAAATGCTGTGGGGATGAACAAATCACAATCTCCCATCATCAAATTCACAGTAACGTCATCAGTAGCACTTCCACAAGCATTGCTCACAGTCACCGAATAAGTACCTGCTGCACTCACATAAATCACTGTATCTGTTGACCCCGTGCTCCACAGAATGTTGGTATTGGGCATGTATGGAGCCACCAATTTAACAACAGAACCCTGACATAAAATGGTATCCAAAGGCAGGGTAACATAAGGGACTGAATTCACTTTTATTGCGATAGAGTCTGTTGCGATACAACCCGCGTTGTTCACCACAGCACCATAGATGCCAGCCGTAGAAACGGTTCTAACATTGGTTGTAGTACCATCGTTCCACAATACCGCTCCAGGAATGGTAATGGTCAAATCCAAACTCGCACCATCACACAATGTGGTATCTTTTCCCAAATTCAAAGTAGGTTTGGGCTGAATTGTAATGGTTTGCGTTGAACTATCCGGACAATATTGATCAGCAACTACATATTTGATTTTTACCATACCGGTAGATGTAGGCTGAAAGGAATTTCCCGTAAATGTTTGACCGTAGAACGTGCCACCTGCAGTGGTAGGCGTTAAAGTAATAGACGGACCTCCCTGACACGCAGTCAATGGCAAGCCAGAAAATGATGGATCCACATTGGCTCTCACCTTGACAATCACCGTATCGATACCCGAACAACCATCAATGCTCGTTGCCTCATGTATGATGGGATAATCCCCTACCGCTGCGAAGCTGCGTGAAATGGTTTTGGTAATTCCTGTAATTCCACCACCCAAATCCCATTTAAAACTCACCAACCCAGGGAATTTATTGTCGAAATCAAATTTATTTCCCGCCAAACACTGAATACTGTCGTTAATCCAGATACCACTTGACGGACTCGGCACAACCCTCACCCACATATTGGCAGTATCTGTGCATCCCGTAGGTAAATTATCGTAAAGCGTTTCGCTCTTGTAATGTATACGATACTTTCCTGGTTTGGCGTATGATTTGCTTGGATTGGGAATTGTAGCACTGTCGTCGTCGGCAAAATACCATGTACGGATGTAAGCACATTTTGGAATCTTCGCCAATTGCGTATTATCATCCAATTTAAATACATGACCCTCAAAACACTGAACGGTATCAGCATTTTTTTCAAAAGGCTTGCTCACTGGGCGAGGTACGATAAAAATAGACTTTGTTGAAGTGGCCACATCCACACAACCCAAAGCCGGTGATGCCACCAAGTTCACGGTAAAGTTTCCACCTTTGTTATAAGTGTGGGTAATATTCACCCCCGTATCTTGCGTACCATCGCCAAAGATCCATGTATATTTTACCCAACCGAAGGTAGCTGTACTGGTATTGGTGAAAGTGATTTTATTTGATTTCTCACAACTATCCTTGGTGCCTTTGTAGGTAAAACCCATGATTAGGTTGTTCGTTTTGAAGCTGATACTTGTTGTTTTGGAAGTCAAATAATCCGGATCCACACCATCATGCTCATAGACTGTTACGTAATAAGTAGTGTTGGGTTTTAGCCCAGTTACGGTGCAATTGTTGGTGATATTATTGAAAACAACAAAATTACCCGTCCCTATCTCTTGTCCGGTACCAAACACAGAGTTGCTCAAGTACGACGATTTGTCAACCGGTGCCGAATTCACCGCGGAAGCCTCTTTCATCAACACAATGCGCCATGATCCGTTTCCAGAAGTCCAAGTCAATTGAACCGATTTACAAGTAATCGTTCCCGCTGCCAAATTTGAGGCTGCCGTGGTTGGCTCTGCCCCATACAATTGGGCCGATAGAACCACATTCAAACACAACAAAAGCAGGAGTTTTTTCAACATTATTTATTTCAACTTTCAAAAGTACTAAGTATAGACAATTAAAACAATGATTTTGTTGCATGACCGATTCAAGAAAAACCCAAATTCCTCATCAACTCAAACCGCAAAACCAGACGCACAACGCGGCAACAGCGATTGTATTGTTAGGTTTAATGAATATCCACCGATGCGGATAACTTTCAATTCTGACTACGCCGAATTCATCGCATCTTCGCATAACTCTCAATAAAATGACAAACAAAAGAAGGAAACCCAGCGCTTGGCCCAGCATAATCTCATTATCCGCTGTGATGTTCATGTTGGGATTGCTCGGATTTTCATTGATTGGTTTCCAAGGTTTGAGCAAACATCTTATGGAAAGCAGCAGCATCGATTTATACTTCACCGATGGCACAACACCAGCCCAAGTGAAGGCGATTGAAGCCAAACTTCGCCAAGAGCCATGGATAAAAACCACCAAATACATCACGCCTGAAGACGGGTTGAAAGAAATGGGAAACAAGTACGATGAAGAAATTCTCTCATTCGCTGAGAACATCGCTCTCCCCTTGAGCCTCGAATTGTATCCCAAATCTGATTATGCGAACATCCAGTTCATTGATCGTGAATCGAAACATTTACGAACGTTGGCAAATGTGGAAGACGTGATTTATCAACGAAATTGGGTAGAGAATATGACCGCCAACGTGCAACGACTTCAATGGGTCTTTGCGGCGTCTACATTGATCGCTTTGTTGGTCGCCATAGCGCTAATCCAAAGTGCCACGCGATTGAGCATTTTCGCCAACCGTTTCCTGATCAAAAGCATGCAATTGGTAGGTGCCACGAATACATTCATCGTGAAGCCGTATGTCATGAACTTCGTGCGTTATTCATTGGTCGCGATCCCCATCGCCATGGGGTTACTATTGACAGTTTTCTACGGACTTCCGTTTGTATTTCAAGACTTTGCCATCATCAATGATTTCACAAAGCACATCGCATTCAATCAGTTGTTGATAATCTGCATTTCTGTATCGATATTTGGATTAATTTTGGCATCCTTTGGTAGCTGGCTTAGTACTAGGCGATATTTGAGAACCAAAATTGAAAACCTTTATTAAAATCAAATCATGAGTACCCTCAAAAACAAAAACAACAAACCCGAACAACAAGCACAACCCATGTTGTTTGGCACCATGAATTATATCCTTACCGGAGTTTCTATCTTGGTATTGGTGATCGGTTTTACGCTCATGTCGGGCACTGAAGACATTTATAACTCCACCAAACTCACTGTTGCCCCAATCGTTGTGTTTTTGGGATTTGTGATGGGCATTGTTGCGATTTTCTACAGAAAAAAATCTGCCTAGCCATGACTTGGCTCGAGAATTTGATTCTCAGTGTGGTTGAAGGCCTCACTGAGTTTTTGCCTGTGAGCAGTACTGGCCATTTGATGCTCACCAGGGAGTGGTTGGGCATGGGTCCCAATGAACATGAAACGTATTTGATTGCCATCCAATTTGGCGCAATCGCCAGCGTGCTCACACTCTACTGGCGAAAATTTTTTGGTCCTTCAGCAATTAAATTATATCCCATCCTCATCATCGGCTTCATCCCGGCGGCCATTTTGGGCTTCTTGTTCGATGATTTATTGGAACAAATGTTAAAAGCCCCGTGGATACCAGGAATTACATTGATCGTTTTTGGGATAGTGCTACTATACATAGAAAAATTATTCCCCCCAGGCAACAAAGAAATCGAAGACCTCAAACCCATTGAAACCATCAAAATTGGATTGTTCCAGTGCATAGCTATGATCCCTGGCGTAAGCAGATCTGCCGCCACCATCGCAGGCGGACTCCATGGAAAACTATCTCGCAACGCCGCTACCGAATTCTCTTTTTTATTGGCTCTTCCAACCCTCACCGCCGCAGGTGGCTATAAAATGCTAAAACATTGGGATGAGTTAAATGCAACTCAACTCAACGACATCTTCCTAGGGAACATCATCAGTTTTATCACAGCATTTGTGGCAGTAAAGTTCTTTATCAATTACATCAAAACAAAAGGGTTCGCTTTTTTTGGATATTACCGAATTATCATTGGATCTGTGTTTTTGTCCTATTGGCTATTTCTAAAATAACATGATGCTCCGAGTTGCAATCACATTCGTCTGCACCGTTTGTAGCGTTGTGCAATCATCGGAAACATCTGCCGCCATTACACAAAGGCATGATTTATCGAAAACTGCATTCAACCAACCCAAACCATTGGCTTTGTGTAGGCTAAAATATAACGGTGGTGGAGATTGGTATAGCAGCAGAACAGCACTCACAAACTTGGCGAAATTTGCCAATGTAGCCATTCACACCCAACTAAACACCCAAGAAGCCATCGCAGAAGTGGGCTCAACCGATTTGTTTAGATTTCCTTTTGTTTTCCTGACCGGCCACGGAAACGTAGTATTCTCCGATGCAGAAGCCAACAATCTCCGTAACTATTTAATCAGTGGCGGATTTTTGCATATTTGCGACAATTTTGGACTAGACCCATTCATTCGCAGGGAAATGAAAAAAGTGTTTCCTGAACTCACATTTCAAATAGTACCCTTCTCCCACCCCATCTACAATGGACCATTCACCTTTTCCAATGGATTGCCCAAAATACATGAGCATGAAGGAAAACCACCTGTTGGATACGGATTGTTTTGGGAAGGACGATTGGTCTGCTTTTACGATTTCGAATGCGACCTAGGCAACGGCTGGGAAGATGCCGAAGTATACAAGGATCCCGAGGCCACTCGCACACAAGCATTGAGAATGGGCGCCAACCTCATTCATTACACCTTTACCCAAAAGTAATATCGGTATACTAAAAACGACCCCGAGAATGTCTTCCACAACTCACCAAAGAATATGGCCGCGATTTAACGAAGAAGGCCAAGCATTCGCTTGACCTTCTTCGTTAAATAATATAATAAAAATTTATTTCACTTCTCTAATCCACACCTGTGGAACCGAGGCTTCGTAATAGAAAATACCGCGATTCGCATCTTTTTCAGAAGCAAAATCTTTCAGATACACATAATAGCTCTTGTTACTAGGATCATAGATTTTATAGGACAAAACACCCTTCTTGTACAAATCCTTGATTTGCTTGTTTGCTTTGGCTTCAGAACTATGCAAACCAGCCACCAAATAAAATCCTGGACCTGGCTTCACTTTTTCGATATTCGGCAACTTGATTTTGGCAGTATCATTGCCCATACCCATCGTACGCATATCGTCTAAACTTGTAATAGTGGCTTCTTTGCTCATTCCAAATCCACCCGAACCTTCACCGTCGTTGCCACCATTCTTCCCGTTGCTGCTCACATTGGCGTTGCCCTCACCTTCACCTCCGTCTTCTCCATTGGCGCTATTCAAATTAGCATCTCCCTCACCATTGCCCGTTGACCTAGATCCACCACCCAAGGCTGAAAAACCAATGAAAGTATGGAACTCGTGTGAATTTCCCAAAGCGATACGCTGGCCACCCGTTGGCGTATTGTAAGAGTAGGATACTTTAATATCTTCCTGGGGAGAGAAACCAATGTTTCCACCAATTTGTCCGATATCATTTCCACCTACACCCACCCAAAACTTGTCTTGGTACCACATAGAAACATTGTACTGCAAACGGAAATAATTGAAATCATATGCGCTGGCATAAATGGCAGGTTTCAACAACAAGTCATCGCCCAAATCCACATTATAACCCAACATCAAACTACCCTGAGACTGCATTTTATAGGCGGCTGTGTAGTTGTAATACACATAATCGAAACGAGGTTTTGTTAGGCGAGAAATGGCAAATCCAGCAAACCACTTTTCTCCATTCACAAATGCAGAAGCACGCAAATCGGCACGAGTCACTGGCGGTGTTAACAACAACGATTTAATGATGGGGTCATTGCCGCTGATGTATACAGCTTTCGACATATCGAAGTTCTGAGACAAAGCACCCACACTCACGCCCAAATTCAAATTGGTGGTACCAGCAATTGGAAATGAATATGCGTAGGTTGCGTAGGCATTGTGCATCTCCGAAAATCCAACACGTTCACGCATGTAATACAAACCATAACCAGTATTTTTTGCTGGCAAGGGCATCGCTACGTTCAAAACAGTGGTTTGGGGTGAACCGGGAACCGCTGAAAACATTTTGTTATAGAGCAATGTAACGTGACCTTGATCGTGAGTATTCATCGCAGCCGGATTAATCAAGGAATAATCCATGTAAAATTGATCAATTTTCGCACCCATTTGTGCTGTTAACCCGCCTATACAAAGCGCTAACACAGAAACAATTGTAACTTTTTTCATCCTTTTGCTTATCGAATCACTTGAATGTATCCTCTGAATTCTTCGCCATTGAAGCGATTTTTCATGTAGTAAAAATAAATACCCGGAGGCAAATCAGTTCCTTGGTTGTCGATGGCTTTCCAATCATTCTGGTAATTTCCAGTGTTGAACACCAACTTACCTTGGCGATCGCTGATTCGAATGTCGAACAAGAACAAATCCGCCAATTCTGTCAAATCCCAGAAATCATTCTCATTATCACCGTTCGGGGTAATCAAATTCGGAATTTTCACCAATGGTGGATCTACCACCGTAACGAGAACCGAATCCATGTCATCGCAACCATTGGAATCAGTACCCGACACGTAATACATGCGCGTCTCCAAAGGCCTGCCAATCACTGTGTCACCATGGCCCACATTCAATGTTGAACTGTCGGTCCACCAATAATTCACAGCACCGGTTGCCCACAATGTGGCTTTTTTGCCTCTGTAAATCGTGGTATCACTATACACCACAATGTTGGCCGTTGGGAATGCCAAAACTTGCACAGAATCGATGGTACTACAAATACCAGTGGTTGCCTTTACCTTGTACCAACCTTTGCCATAAAACTTTTGTGTTTTTACTGTATCGCCCGATGGCAACCATTGAATGGTATCTCCACCTCCCGCTGTAACATCAATACTATCACCTTTACACAATGGCATGCTACCTATATAATTGAAAGTCACCGAAGGACGCACAACGAAATTGAATGTTTGCGTTAAAGAATCCACACAACCGAGATCATTTTCAATGATGTAGGTTACATCGTGTGGACCAGCGGTGGTATAATATTGTTTTTTCGGGGCTGGCCCAAAAACAGTTCCTGCTCCAAATTTCCATTTTCTGATGGCAATTGGACGAGCAGAAATGGACGCCGTATCATAAAAACGAATGGTATCGGGCACACAGATGCCTTCTTGGTAAAATTTGGCGGTGGGAGATGGTTTCACAACGTATTGCTTCACCATACTGTCTGCACAACCATTGATTGTCCAACCATACAACTTAACGGTATACACCCCAGTGTCGGCATAGCTGTGGCTACTACTCGATGCGGGCATTTCAGTTTGTTTGTCACCCCAACTCCAAGCCGTATTCACCATAGTATCGTTTGGATCAATGCTCACTGAGAACACATAGGTAAAATTGTTGTTCTTAAAACACTGCATACTATCGTTCGGCACGATGGTTTGGTCCAAAGTGAATTGTGGATTTGGCATGTAAAACGATCTCACATTTCCCACCGCCGAATCCATACAACCTTCATTGGTTTTTGCCACCATCACAACGGTATGTGTTCCTGGTGCAGCGAATAACACCTTTGGCGTTTTTGTAAAGTAGGCCAAGTTGCCATCAAACAACCAACTATAGGTCATTTTGGCTTCCAAGTTTGGATTCAATTGACCCGTTCTTGTAAATGCAGTGGAGTCTCCAAAACACTTTTCTTTCACCGTATATCCCGCCACGGGCTTAGCATGAACGTACACCGTAAGCGTATCAGTACCCACACAACCGGCATTTGAAACAACCGTCAATCTGGTTTTGTAAGCACCTGCCGCTGTATAAGTATACCTTGCACCATACATAGTTGTATCCGTCCCGCCATCTCCGAATGTCCAAGTGTAGGTAGAAGCATAATCGGGATTCATGATATTTGTGTTATCAGTAAATACCGTCTCTTCTTCGAAACAAGTATGAGACTGCGTATAACTCACATCAGGCAAAGCAAATACCCTAACAGGCTTTACAATAGAATCTCTACATGCACCCTTTTGACCGATATAATTTGAATACGAAATCAATTTCACATTATACAAACCAGGAGCTGCATACTTACGACTCAATGTTTTATTGGTGCTCGTAAATCCATCACCCAAGTCCCATTTACGCGTAGAAATCAAATCAGGTGCGGCAACCGTACTTTGGTCATCAAACAATACGGATTGACCAAAACACACGTCTTTGGGATCAAACGCTGGAGCCGGCTTATCGTGTACGATGTAATCGAAGGTATCAATAGCCACACAAGCATTCACCGTAGTCACGCGCAACAAAATCTTGAATGCACCCGGATTTGTATAAGTATGTGTGATGGTTTTCGACGTTTTGATTGTGGCTGGCGGCCCATCTCCCAAATTCCAATTCCAACCCGTGATGGTTTCACCGTTCGCTTGAGAGAAATCGGTCATGGTTGTTTGCTCACCAATACAAACATTGTTTACCGTCTTCAATATAAAAGGAGTGGCATAGATGGTCACCATCTGAACCCAAGAATCCAGGTAATTATCTGCATTCAATACAACCAAACTGATGCGATACGTACCGCTATTGGCATATTTATGTACTGCATTCCTCGTGGTTTGACTATTTGTAGCGGCCCCTGCCTCACCAAAATTCCATTTATAAGAAGTAATGGCTGTTTTGCTTCTCGTTAAGTCCGTAAATTTCAAAGTATCGCCTGAACATCTTCCTGTAAACCTAAACGAGGCATGAGGCTCAACATCGCCCAACAAGTTAAGACCCGTTTTACGCTCAGTGGCAGTAATGGCTATTGTACAACCCAACGAAAATGTACCGCCCAAGGTAGACATGCTCGTGGTTTGAATTTGACCCTTGCGCACCACACTACCCGTCCCACCATGGTTCACCCATGTTGTTGAAGAGGTGTATCCCAAAATCCTCAA
>JAIYBO010000036.1 GCA_027488495.1 Bacteroidota bacterium
GTGAGTTCAAAAACCGTATGCGTAACACCAAACCCGGTAAATAGTAATATTTTGGGGGTTCAGACTCGTGGTGTTAAGACGATTTCTGTTAGTTGCAATTTGGATACATTAAAGGCAGCGAACGTTGGTACTGGAACATACAATTGGTATAAAAATGGTGTTTTGGTGGGTTCGGGCAGATTGTTTAAACCAAGTGCCATAGGTATTTATCGCTGCTTGTACGTTGAGAATGGTTGCAAGAGCGACAGCAGCGCATTGATTGTGTTGAAATCGTTGAGGAATTCAAGTATTGCGGATCCAAATACTTTGATTTATCCAAATCCTGTTAGTGATGTATTGACTATTCAAATCAGGGAATCAAGTTGCATTCGTATTTATAATTCGGCTGGTCGTGATGTATTTGAGGATTGTCAGGGTCAGATTGGACAACAAATGTCGAACGTGAAAAAAATTGATGTGAAAGATTGGGCAACGGGCACATATGAAGTTTCTATTTATAACAGTTCGAATGAATTAATTCATCGGGAATCAATCATTGTAATGGATTGATGGACAGATGATTTGATTTGATTAACTATTGATTTTATTGTTTCATAATTTACATTATGTTAAATTGATATTTACAAAGAAGGCCAACTGTTCGATTGGCCTTCTTCTATTTATTCTTGATAAAATGGGATTATTCCATTCCCTTGATCAACGATGTGTATTTGTCGGCACCAGCAGTATCTCCTATTTCGAGACATGCAGATTTTAATGCCTTACAGATATTGATTTGGTCAGCAGTTGAATAATCAACATTGTCCAAGGCGCGCTCCAAATATTTCTTGGCATCAGTAAACAGCATTTTCAACTCCTCATCAACCAATTTCTTTTTGGCTCCTACAGCAGCGCTTCTCTTATCGTACAACTTTCTGCTCTCGTATTTCATCAAACCCAATCCCAAGTTGAAATTTGCGTCGTAATTAAACTCATCCAATTCTACGGCCTTTCTGTAATCCGCAATGGCGGCATCGTATCTACCCTGGTTCTCGTTCAAGTATGCCCGGGTGTAATACAATCTGCTATTGGGGTCGATTCCTAACTGACGGTCAACATCATTGTACAAACGCTGTTCTTGCTTAATAGAAACGAAGAAATTAACCAAAATCTGGAACATCGCATCACTGTTGTTTGAGGCAGCCAAAGCAGTACGTATGCAGTTTTCTGCTTTCACAGTATCAGCTGCAACCAAATACGCCTTGGAAAGGCCTTCAACAACCGCAGGAACTACGTTTCCTTTGTCTACCAAGCCTTGAAGAATGGCAATTTTCACCTTTTGATCACTGTGCAAAGTAGCTACTTGCGCATAGGTTTCTGTTAAACTGGCCTTGGTGATTTTGTTGTTGGCCAAATTGTTCGACATCGCAGTATCCAAATAACCATAAACTGCGATCAGTTCAGCGTAGTAAATACACAATGTATCGTAGCTTTTTGTGGCAAAGTATCCAATGGCTTCGTTGTAACCAGCGGCGAATGCGTTGCCAGCCAATGCAGTTCCATTGTCTCTTTCTTCAGCTTTTTTGGGTAGTGTGCTTTCATGGAATTTTCTCACAGAAATCATCGCTTCCAATCCGGCTTGGTCGGTTAAACCTTTCAACAATTCGTTGTTCTTCGCGCCCGCCAACCTTGCATACACATCACTTCTTACCAAGTACATCTTGGGCAATTCGGCTGATTTCGGGTTGATCTTTGCTTTGTCGATTTCTTCTTTTGCAATGATCAAATCTTCCACAGAATTGCTCATCAAAGCGTATTCAGCTGAATTAACGGCTTTGATTTGAGCGGTGCTGCATTGGGCGAATCCCAAGGTTAATGATAATCCCAGGGCAGTTTTGAATAGTTTATTCATCATCGTTGTCTGTTGTTTCAGTGGTTTCTGTATTTGTTTCGATATCTGTGCTTTCACCACTTTCTACTATATCACCTTCAATGAATTCGGCAGACAAATCTTCGTCTTCCTCGTCTTCTTCTTTGGGTGATTTAGCCAAGCCTGCGATAGAATCTGAACCCTTGAGGTTAATCAATCGAACACCTTGTGTTGCGCGACCCATTATTCTCAATTTGTCGATGGCCAATCGGATGGTTAAACCACTCTTGCAAATGATCATCAATCCATCTTCATCGGTAACCGATAAAATTCCAACCAAGCTTCCAGTTTTTTCTGTGATTGAGATGGTTTTAACACCTTTTCCGCCCCTACCAGTGATTCGGTAGTCTTCCAGATCGGTGCGTTTACCATATCCTTTCTCACTCAAAACCAAGATTGTGGCTTCACTCTTTCTAGGATTTACACAAACCATGCCAATCACTTCATCTTCTGCAGATTCTAGTGTAACGCCCCTCACTCCTGCTGCTGTTCTTCCCATAGGTCTAACCTTGGCTTCAGGGAATCTAATGGCCTTACCAAGTTTTTTCGCAATCACAACTTCGCTGTCACCATCGGTTAAGCAAGCTTGTAACAACTCATCCCCATCTCTTACCGTAATGGCATTGATACCATTGGTTCTAGGTCTGCTATATGCTTCCAACGATGTCTTTTTAACCACACCCAATTTGGTCACCATGATGATGAAATTGTTTTCCAAATATTCTGGGTCTTTCAGGTTAATCACATTCAAATAGGCTTTCACCTTATCATCGTTCGGAATGCTGATCAAATTCTGAATCGGTCTGCCCTTGGTCGCCTTCTGTCCTTCCGGAATTTCATATACCTTCAACCAGAAACAACGTCCTTGCTCAGTAAATAACAGCAAGTAATTGTGGGTAGATGCAATAAACAAATGCTCTACGAAATCGGCATCACGGTGTTTTACGCCACGAAGTCCTTTACCACCCCTATTTTGTTCTTTGTACTCACTCAACAA
>JAIYBO010000217.1 GCA_027488495.1 Bacteroidota bacterium
CAAATATATAAATAGATATCCGCGGGATTTTGGGAATTTCCATATTCCCCTATCGGAATGAGATTATTTTTTGTAACAATCTCTAGCAGCACCGTTTCCTTTGAGTGGGTTTGGTTTTCGATTCAGGATGTTCACTTTTTGATCCCCTTCGGTTAACTCAATGAAGTGATCCATGGCGATATTTTTGTAAATGGATTTCTTCTTGGGATTCCCCGCCCACCAAATCTCAATGGACTCAATGGAATTTGCATCGCCCAATCCTGCCTCCAATTGAATGCTATTGGCGCCAAACGACCCGCCTGATCCCGAAACATGATAGAACTTCTGAGGCCCGGCTGCGGAAGTTGTGGTGATGATGATTTTGCTATTTTGGGCATCCCTAGAAACGGTTTTTCCCTTGAGTTTTATTGTAATCCAATGTCCACCGTGATTGGGATTGGCAAATAGTGCGTTGTGTGCATTGTCGCCTTCAACCGCTCCGCCCAATGTGGTGTAAATGTCTTGATCACCATCGTTATCCAAGTCGCCAAAAGCGATGCCATGGCCTTTTTGCAAGTGCCCCAAGCCCGATGCATTGGTGATTTCTGCAAAATATTTGCCGTTGATATTCTTGAAAACACGATTTGGAACGAGCGAATTGAATTCAAAAGCCCCTGTTCCAGTGTATACATCAAGCCAACCATCGTTGTCTAAATCACCAAAATTAAAGCCCATGGCAAAAATCATTTTGTCTACACCCGCTTCTTTGGAAACGTCGCTGAAAGTTTCATTGCCATTGTTGCGATACAATTTCGCTCTTTCCGTTCCGCTATTGATTTTCAACATTTCCATGGCGGCCTCTTCGCCCACAACAGACAATTTTTCAGTGGGGAAGGATGTGCAAAAAATATCTTCAAAACCATCGTTGTTGTAATCAAAAACCAAAGAGGGGAATGTGCGGAAAGGTTTGTTTACACCGGCTTTGTTGGCGATGTTTTGGAATATCATCTTTCCTTTCGATCCCTTTTCAAATCCGCGATTCATAAAAAGTTTGTTGTCTTGATTCAAACACCCAATGTATAAATCTTGTAAACCATCGTTGTTGAAATCTGAGAAAATGGCTGATTTGGCATAACCGAAATTGCCCGAAAGGCCCCAGTCTTCAGCCACATTGATAAATGTCTCATTCCCATTGTTGATGAATAACTCGCAGGGGAATTGGTTTTCATCGTTGTTTTCATTGGCGACAAAAACATCCAAAAAACCATCATTGTTCACATCCGCCCAGGTTGCTGTTTCAGTGGGAAATGCGTTTTTCATGCCTGCGGCAAAAGTGATATCACTAAATGTACCATCGCCATTGTTCCGCAACAAACTGTTTGGCCATTCACCGCCTTTATCGAGCCAAGCACCTCGCAAAACCAAAATGTCCATGAAGCCGTCGTTGTTAAAATCTGCTTGTTTGGCATTCAAGCCACCCGTAATACCTGTGAGCATGGCCGTTGATGTTTGGTCAATAAATCCGCCTTTGGTATCTGAAATGAACAAGTTTGGGTCATCGGTTAGGCCATACGATGAACAAAAGATATCTAAGTAACCATCGTTGTTGAAGTCTTCAATGATGGCTGATCCCGCCAAACCATTTACATCAACCCCAAGTTCAATGGCCAAATTTTCGAATGGAACAAATTCATTCACTTGCTCATCTAATGCGGCAAAGTCGATGAAATGTTCTTTGGGTACTTCAGATGGGTACTTCCCCAAGGTCATGTAAGCAATGTTCATTAACCATTTACTTTGATAATCATCGGGATAAACACGGAGAATTTGAGTGTAAAATTCAATGGCGGTTAGTGAACCTTTGGTGTTTTTGTGAAATGCTTTTAATTGCAAGGGAACAATACAGCTGGCTGCGTTGTGGTTTGCGACACAATTGTCGTTTTCACCCAATCGCAAATAGGCAACAGCAAGTAAATCAAAGACTTTCTTGAAATTGACGTCCGCCAATGCTTTTTCTCCGCCACCGGGATATTTGTTGATCATCGCAGTGAGGGTTTTGATACAATCGTCTACATTGCCTGCGTTCAGCAATTCGAAGCAATACTTTGTTTCCCAATTGATGATATCGATGGGGTTTGTGTAATTATGAGATTTTGCCAGCATTTGGGCTGCCCTTCTGCCACTGAGATAATAGTTGGTATTTGGATCTGCAATTGAATTTAAACTATCTAACATTTTTACCATCAACCTGTTTCCTTGGAACCTGGGGTCCGTACTGGGGTCAACGGCAGTGTGGCAAGAACTATGAACTGCAGCAATGGTGATAAAAAGTAAAATGAATCGAATGGGATTTTTCATGATCTGTGACTGCACTACAAACGGCATAGTGGTAATCTTATTGACGATTCCCATGTATATGTTTGTTAATATGACACTATTCAAACTAACACGATGTTTGGTGGATAGAATGGTGAAAAATACCGGGTTGAATGACTTTTTGGAGACAAACAATGATTCAGAATTTTGCTAGGTTTGTATGAACTAAACGTATTCAAATTGTCTGAAAGAATTTATACCCTCGATCAAATAGACCCACAGCAGTTTTATGGTCCAAACAACCTCCATTTGACCATCATCAAAGCGAAATTTCCGAAATTGCAATTGGTGGCTCGGGGAGAGGAAATCAAAATTTTTGGAGACGATGCATCAGTTGGTGCATTTTTTTTGGCGATGAAGCATTTGGAAAAAATGTTTGCCAAAAACAAAGAAATCAATGAACACATGGTTTTGGAAGCGTTAGAAGGAATTGTTGTAGAAAAAGTGGAGGGGACTGCCGAAGCCAATTTGATATCAACGGGTGATACCTTGTTGATTGGAACCAGGGGCCAACAGATCAAGGCACGCACCCGAAATCAAGTAAAAATGGTGAACTCGGCCAAAAAGAATGATATCATTTTTGCGATCGGTCCGGCGGGAACAGGTAAAACCTACACCGCAGTGGCCATTGCTGTGCTCGCCCTGAAAGAAAGAGAAATTCGCAGAATCATACTCACCAGGCCTGCGGTTGAAGCTGGTGAGAATTTGGGCTTCCTGCCAGGAGATCTCAAAGAGAAAATTGATCCATATTTGAGGCCCTTATATGATGCCCTTGAAGACATGATTCCCAACGATAAGTTGAAAAGCATGATTGAATCGCGCACAGTGGAAATTGCACCTTTGGCATTTATGAGGGGCAGAACGCTTGATAACTGTTATGTAATTTTGGATGAGGCACAAAATAGTACTGATCTTCAGTTGAAAATGTTCCTTACCCGCATGGGGCCCAACGCCAAATTGATCATTACCGGCGATTTAACACAAATAGATTTGCCCAGAAAGCAACAAAGTGGTTTGAATCGAGCCCTTCGATTGCTCAAAAATATTAAAGGCATCGGGATGATTCAGTTGGATACAGATGATGTGGTTCGACATCGACTCGTCAAAGAAATTGTACACGCCTACGACAAAGATGCTGAATGTGAAAAAGATTCTGGAGAAAAGGCTTAAACCTGAAATAAATTTGCCATTGTAGTAAATCATGACATTACAAGCACTTACCTCTACCCAGTTTCAATTTCCGAATCAAACCCAGTTTTACAAGGGGAAGGTAAGGGATGTATATACCATTGGCGATGATTTGTTGGTCATTGTGGCTTGTGATAGAATTTCAGCTTTTGATCATGTCTTGCCAAGAGCCATTCCTCATAAAGGTCAAGTTCTCAATGCGATTGCAGGTCTTTTCCTGGACAAAACGGCTGACATTGTCAAGAATTGGAAAATTGCAATGCCGGATCCCCATGTAACAATAGGGTATCGGTGCGATGCATTGCCCGTTGAATTCGTGGTTCGCAAATATTTAACTGGCCATGCTTGGAGGGTATATAAAGCGGGTGGACGGTTGCTATGTGGCAATATCTTGCCAGAGGGCTTGAAGGAAAATGATCCATTTCCCACTCCCATCGTTACGCCTGCGACCAAAGCTTTAACAGGGCACGATGAAGATACCACCTATGATGAAATTCTGGAAAAAGGGATTGTATCGAAAAGTGAACTCGACGAACTCTATCGAATCTCTTTGGCATTGTTTCAACGTGGAACTGAAATCGCTGCTGAGAAAGGTTTAATTTTGGTAGATACCAAATATGAATTTGGGATGCGTGATGGAGAGATTGTTTTGATCGATGAAATACATACACCCGATAGCAGTCGGTTTTTTTATTCGGATTCTTACGATGACTTGCAACGAAAAGGATTGTCGCAACGTCAATTGAGCAAAGAATTTGTTCGGGAATGGTTGATGGAAAATGGATTTCAAGGCAAAGAAGGGGAGGTGATTCCAACAATGACGGATGAATTCGTAAATAGTATTACCGAGCGATATGAGGAATTATATCGTGCCATGACTGGAATGCCTTTGGACAGAAGGTCATATAACAACATCGAAAAAGAAATCGAACAAAAAGTCAACCAAACCATTTTAACAATTCAAGGATGAATAAATATGTAATTACATTGGCCACAGCACTGAGTTTGAGTGCCTCATTGATGTCCCAAAATGTTTCTACCTACGCGGGAAAACAATATTTGGGAAGTGGTGATTACAACGCAACTTCCAACAATAACTTGTTGGATGAGTTGTTTAGCTATCCGCTTGGCATCGCGATCGACAATAACAACCGAATGTGGACTACAGATCAACACAATTTAATGATTCTTGATGGTAGTTTGAGTAGAATACGAGGCGGATTTTTGGGTGATCCCAATGAGCCCGGTGCTATTGGCATTGACAATGGAACTGGTACTGTTTCGAGATTTAATACCCCTCAAGGAGTTGAAGTGAACAAGAATACCAATGATGTTTACATTGTTGATACTGACAATGCCTTGATCAGAAAAGGTACACAATTCGTAAATGTTTCAAATGGTACCGTATTCAGTACAGTGGCAGGAAATTATTCATTTGCTGGCGATCATGTGGATGGGTTAACCTCTGCTGCCTATTTCAATACGCCTACAGACATTGCAATCAATTCATTGGGTGAAATGTATATCTGTGATTTTGGCAATGAAGTGATTCGTAAAATTTCTGCGGGTAAGGTAACCACCATTGCGGGTAAGCCAAAAACGTCGGGTGATGCAATCGGAGCTGGCACCGATGCCAGATTTTATGCCCCAACAGGCATTTGTTTGGAAAGCGATGACTATATGTTGATTGCTGATCGGAACAACAAGAAAATCAAACGTTTGAACCTCAAAACCAATGAAGTCACCAATGTGGTTACTACAGGGTTAAATATGCCAAGTGATGTAGTTGCTGTTAATGGAAGGATTTTCATTGCCGATCAATATTGTATTAAAGTTTTTGACGGAACAACGTTGAAGATTTATGCAGGACAAGAAGCCGAAATGGGTTACACAGACGGTGCTGCTAGCAGCGCAAAATTTGGCTTGATCAATTTGTTTGCTTACCGCAAGGCTGATTCTGCATTTTATATTTGCGACCAAGTCAACAATGTGATTCGTCGTTTAACGCTACAAGATCCCCCAACGGTTGATTTTGTGGCCAACAAAACGGCGGTGAATGTGAATCAAACAGTGGCTTTGACATCAAATTGTACCAGAACCACATCTTATACATGGTCGATTACTCCAAGTTCATACACCTTGCAATCAGGTTCAAAACTGAGCGATAAAAACTTGTATGTGTCTTTTAACTCAACAGGTTCTTATACGATTACTTTGCTTGGGGCCAATTCATCTGATAAGGTTACCACCACAAAACAAAACTATATCAATGTTTCAAGCACATCGAATTTAAAGCCTACGTGTGATTTTGTGGCTGATGTGCTCACGCCAAACACAGTTCAAACGGTAAGATTGTTTGATTTGAGCGATAACACGCCAACATCTTGGTTGTGGACAATCACCCCAACAACCTATACATTGATGAATTCGACCACAACCACCTCTAAAAATATGGATGTGAAATTCAATGCATTTGGTTTGTATGCTGTGACATTGAAAGTGACGAATGCTACAGGAACCGACCAAAAAGCCAAAACGGGTTATATCAATGTGGTGGCCAATTCCAACCGTTCTATTGAAACTGTTAATACAATCACGGTGTTTCCAAATCCTGCAACAGGTAAAATCACTGTGAAAGGTGTACATGCAATGAAGCAAGTGATATTGACCAGTATCAATGGTCAAGTGATTGTTGCTAAGTTTGAAGAGAACGTCATTGACTTATCAGATGTATCAGCCGGGGTATATTTCGCATCCATCACAGATCACAACGGTGGTGTTTATCAAACGAAATTTATTGTTAATCCTTGATTCATAGGAATTTCATAGCTTTTAAAAACCCGTTGAAAAACGGGTTTTTTTTATTGGCCATTTGGTCGTTCTCCCTCTCCATGCTTACACAAAGGTTGGGTAGAACAATCACCATTCAAGCCATTCAGACTGAATCAATTGCGAAACTCGACACTTTGAACATTCAGTGGCACGGATTATCTCAGGATGTCTCGGTGTCTTCTTATTATACGCTCTTTGTCTGTTTGATTGCTCTATTTCCTTGGCGAATTCGACTCGTGAAGATGGTTCAATCTTTGTTTTTGATTTCACAAGGACTCTTGTTTGCATTGGACTTGAATCTATTGCTCACTTGGGATTCTAGATTCAACGCTTTGGCATTGTCTATGATTGAGTTCCCCGCGGGAACTTTACAATCTCTGTCTTTTCAAAGTCTGTGTTTTTTGTCGTTGTTTTTTGTAGGCCTAGTTTTGTTGTCATGGTTGTTGAACAAAGCCCTCAAAGTTGTTATTGAGCCCCATCTTGTTTGGCATAAACAGCCCTTTTGGTTGTTAGTGACATTGTTACTGTCCGCTGTCGGAATAAGGGGTGGGGTAGGGAAAGTTCCAATAGGTATTGGCTCATCGCATTTTTCAAATGAAAAAATAGACAACCTGTTGGCAACCAATCCCAACTTTAATTTGTATTCAGTGGTCAGTCAGCCCAATCTAAAAGCTCGGGCAATGAAGGCAGTGATGAACCCGGGGATCGAACAGTTTGCAATGGATGCTTACATGGGGCCTGATACTTTTCCAGGCGGACTCAAAAGGATGCCTCAAATCATCCGGGAGGGTTCCAATGTATTAATTGTGGTATTGGAAGGGATCAATCAACATTGGTTAGAGTCTAGTTTGAATTCTTACAGTAACAGTAAATACATAGATGGTTTTGGTTCACCAAGCTATCAAGTACAACCGCAAAATACGGCCATGCCCAACTTGGTGAAAATCGCACAGGATGGAATGTGGTTCAAGAAAGCGTATGCTGCAGGAGATCGCACAGACAAAGGATTGGCTTCGATTTATACGGCATGGCCATCACAGCCTTGGCAAGGTTTGTTGATGAACCCAGCCGATTGGCCATTAATCAATGGACAAAAAATGCCACTTGCCTTTGTTGAAAAGGGATATTCAACCTCATTTGTTTATGGTGGAGATCCTGATTTTGCCAACGTTGGCGCCTTCGTAAAATACATTGGATTTCAAAAGGTGGTTTCACCATCACAAAATGGCGCTGGTGATTGGGGCGTTCAGGATCAGCAGATGGTGCCATTGTTGTTGAACGAATTATCCAATCAAAAGAAACCGTTTTTCTGTAGTTGGCTTACGCTTAGTAGCCATGAACCATATGATGTTGTGGCTGAAAATGGACTAACCCAAGCTCAAAGGCTCAGAAAGTCTATTGAGTACACCGACAAGGCGATAGGGGATTTGGTTTCTGGGTTAAAAAAGCGCAACCTGTATGATTCTACTGTGATCATTTTTGTATCGGATCATGGCAAAACGGTGGGATTGCCAAAAACAGTAGATTATGAGCAAGAGTTTTTTAGAATTCCCATCATCATTACTGGCGGTCCAATCCGTGATATGTATCGGGGCGTAGCTCCCCAGTTGGTTGTAAGTCAAACAGATATTTATGCCACACTGACAGAGCAACTCTTGAAAAAAACCGACAAATTGCCATTTTCTCGTAACATGTTCTTTGCCAATCACCCAGGTATGGCGATTTCATTCACAGAAGGAAAGGCGGTATTGTCGGCCACTGGCTTTAGACATCATCTTTTCTTGGATCATTTTAATCGGTCAACTGCTTCAGATTCAATTGTTTTGGGATTGCAATCAAAAATCATTCGATCTTTTTTTTCGAATTGATGTAACATTTTTCAGGTGAATTGCGTCTATACTATTATGGCATCAAATTTGCCAAATACACAATATGGGTAAGAAATTGAAAAAGAACATTCCGCTAATTGCTTTTTTGCTATTTGTGAATGTAGTGGGTTTTTTATCTGCACAAGCCTACTTTTCACAAGCAAGTGGAAGTGCCAATATGGGTACTCATTTTTTTTGGGAATCCATTTCATTCAATCCCAAAATGGTAGCGCCTGCAAAATGGCTAGAAATGGGTATTGAAATGCTCAAAAATCTCCGCTAGCAAAAACAATCACCTTGGGGTTTCAAAACGCTGTACATAGATTTTTTACGCGATGTGAAACCACAATTTCTCAATACAAGATTTATCATTTGTTGTTTTGGTTGCTTTATGCATCATTGATTGCGTCGGTCATTCGCATCGGACATTCTTGGATTGATTCTTTTCAAAGGCAGTTGCCCATTGTTGCGACACACGCAGTAGTTGTGTATTTCAATTTATACGTACTTCTGCCGCGCTTATTGCTCAACAAAAACTATTTTACTTATGTTGTGACCATCTTGTTGCTTCTTGCTGGAGCCACCTTCCCCTTGGCCATTCTTACGCACAGATTGATTGCAAATGAGGTGATACAAGAAGAGGTTTGGTCGTCATTTTTCTTATTTCTGATTGCGCTGGGATTGTTTTTCAGCTTGATTATGTCTATGACCATGAAATTTCTCAAAGAATGGTATCAGGATCAACAATCAAAAAGAGAATTGGAGCAGGTACAACTTCAAACAGAATTGATGTATTTGAAATCCCAAATAAATCCTCACTTTCTCTTTAACTCACTCAATAACTTATATGCGCTAACCCTGTTGAAATCTGATTTGGCGCCCCAGATTGTTTTGCGATTGAGCGATATTCTAAGGTATGTATTGTATGAATCGAGCACAGGAAAAGTAGACATTCAAAAGGAGCTTCAACATTTACAGGATTTTATTGAACTTGAAAAATTGAGATTGGGTGATCACATAATGGTTGATGTGGATCTCGCTGAGCCCAAGTTGGATCTCAAAATTGAACCCATGTTATACCTCACCTTGGTAGAAAATGCATTTAAACATGGTGCGCAAATTGAATCTGGAAAGGGTTGGGTAAAGGTGAAAGGAATTTCAACCACAGATGGATATGAGTTATTCGTCGAAAATTCAATGGGTACCAAAAGAGCCACAGAATCCGCGGGAGGCATTGGTTTGACTAATCTCCGCAAGCGATTAGACCTCATTTATCCGGGAAATTATCAATTGGAAGTAATAAAAGATGAATCACAATATTCCGTTTCACTATTTATAAATCTGTCTCATGCCTAACAAAATATTACGTTGTATTTTAATCGATGACGAGCCCTTGGCTTTGGAAGTTTTGAAAAGTCATTTGGGTCAACATTCAAATCTCGAGATTATTGAAACCTTTTCCAATGGAAGAGACGCTTTGGATTGGTTGACTGCGAACGCTGTTGATGTGGTGTTCACCGATATCAACATGCCTGGAATTTCCGGCTTGGATTTGGTGAAAAATCAATACCCTGCGCCGCATGCCGTTATATTTACGACTGCACATCCCAATTATGCGGCAGATGCCTTCGAATTCGAAGCATTGGATTATTTGTTGAAGCCAATTTCTCCGGAAAGACTTGATCGAGCAATCAAACGATTGGAGGAATACCAGCAAATGAAAAAAGTGGGCGATGAGGAAGTTTCTTTAAAGCCTGATTTTGTATTTGTAAAGGTGGATGGACAACATCAAAAAGTTAACTATAATGACATTCTGTATGTTGAGGCATTTGCCGATTATGTGAAAATTTGGACATCAAGCGACAAGAGAATTGTGACTTTGCAGACCATGAGAAATATGGAACAATCTTTACCTTCCGATCAATTTGTTCGGATTCACAGAAGTTATATCGTTTCAAAAAGTAAAATTGAAACCATTCAAAACAATGCTGTGCTCATAGCGGGTAAGCAGTTGCCGGTAGGTAAAAATTACAAAGATTTGGTGCAGGAGATAGTGAATTCAACCAAGTTGAGATAGGGAAAAATACCATTCTTGCAGGTTTTTGATTTTTATTCGATATTTCTTCTTGATTTTTATTTTGTTTTTACATTGTGTTGACAATTCTATATTGTTGATATTCAGCATTTTGGCATTTTATTGTTTGGTTTGCGTCATAAACATACCCATTGGTACAATTCAGGGTAAAATAAAAGCCGTTAGAATCAGTTTATAGAGCAAACCCACTGGGTTTATGCTTATCAACTGTTAACTAAAAAAAACAATCACCGTGTCGAAACTCGATTACAACAAAATCAAAAATTTGGCCGCATCAAAGCGAATTCCAATCAAAGAATTGGCTCGCCGGTGCGACCTCAGTGAACAAGGATTTCACTACATGCTAAAAAAGCAAACCATGCGCGTAGATACGCTCGAGAGGATTTGTGATACCCTTGAAATTACTATGGTTGATTTGTTTGAGGGAAATTTGGATTCAACAACAGCAATCGGATTGTTGCCTTCTAACAATACCAATTCATATTCAGATTTAATGGGCAAGTTGGATACAATCATTGAATTATTGAAAGCAGAAAAATACTCTAGCGTGGGTCAGTAAGTCCCAAACTCGTAGGTTTCTTGGGCTAGCGAACGCAGTTCTTCCCATTGAATTTTCATGGTTAAGCCAGCGGGTTCCTGCTGGCTTAACCATGAAAAAGCCCCTTCGCTGGGTATATTGCCTACCAAATCATCTTTGGCCATAGGGCATCCGCCAAATCCTCCCAACGCGGCATCAAACCTTTTACATCCCTGATTATAGGCGGCCTCCACTTTCGCCAACCATTCATTGGGTTTGGCATGCAAATGCACACCCACTTCCACATGTGGCAATCGATCGTGTATCTCCGAGAACAAATCGCCAAGTTGCTCGGCATTGGCAGTTCCCACCGTATCAGACAATGAAATAATCCGAATACCCAAAGAAGCAATCTTTGAAGCCCATTCTGCAACTTCTTTACTACTCCAATCATCGCCATAGGGATTGCCAAATGCCATACTCAAATAGGCAACTACTTCTTTGCCTGAGGCTTGAGCAATATCTTGTATACGCGCCAATCTCCTAAATGCTTCTTCCCGTGATGCATTGGTGTTTCGCTTTTGGAATGTTTCGCTTACACTTAAAGGGAATCCCAAATATTTGATTTTGGGATAAGCAACAGCGCGTAAAGCGCCTCTCTCGTTGGCGACAATCACCAACAACTCTGTATTTGTTTCGATTTGGCTAATCGCCTGAATGACTTCGGCTGTATCGGCCATTTGGGGAATCGATTCGGGATTCACAAAACTGCCACAATCCAAGACGTCAAATCCTTGCTGCAACAGGGTTGTTAAATACTGAATCTTAACCGCTGTAGGAATAAAAGTCTTGATGCCTTG
>JAIYBO010000063.1 GCA_027488495.1 Bacteroidota bacterium
ATGAGGATGACCCCGTTGGCCGCACGCACACCGTAAATGGCGGTGGAGGAAGCGTCTTTTAGGACATCTATTGAGAGGATATCTGCAGTATTGATATTTCTAATATCGTCTGTGATCACGCCGTCTACCACGTAAAGTGGTTCTGCACCACCGATGACTGAGCCGGTTCCACGAATTCTCACATTGGGGGAGGATCCGGGGGCCCCTGAGTTGGTGATTTGCACACCGGCCATTTTGGATTGAAGCGCTTGGGTTGCTGTGAGTACGGGTTGTGCAACGAGTTCACTGCCTTTGATCGACGACATGGCGCCGGTAAGGTCTTTCTTTTTGGCGGTAGAGTATCCGATGACCACTACTTCGTCCATGGGTTTTTCAGTAGAATCTGCTGGGGTGGAAGTAGCTGCGGGGGTATTGTTTTGGGCTTGCGCTGCGAGTGTGAATGTTGCAATGAATCCAAACAACAAGGGTGATTTTTTCATGGGTTATTTTCGATTCTATGGGTGCTGCCAATTTGAGTTTGGCAATTTATATAATTGTCAATTATACAACAACTATTTTGATTAAAACTGCGTTAATTTAGAAATTATTTAAATAATACAAAGTCTCTTTGGCTATTGGTTTTTGAGATCGGTTGGTTGTTAGGATGGGATGTTCAAGAGGTTATTTTTGGAATGGGTTTGTGTGCTTCGGAAGGGGTCTGTACGCTTCCATTTGCGGGAATTTCAGATAAATTTGAGTAGATTTGACTTTATGGCGAATCCATTGTATCGATTGACTGGCTTGTTATTGAATGTTTTTGCTTGTGGAGTTGCTGTGGCTCAGGTACCGCAAGTGGGCACACACAAGCATCCTGTTTTGGAAACCCCCCAATTGGTAATCTTCCCCAATGAATCCAATCTCTCGATGGAAAATTGGGGTGGGGTTGTGCGGAAAATGGGTGTTTACGGTTCATCGAGTAGCTGGAATATATACAATTCTTTGAATGATGAATTGGGGATGACGCACTACAGAATTCGTCATGAGTTCAATGGAGTGCCCGTTCATTTGTCGATGGGTATTTTGCATACCCGCAATGGTAAATTGGTTTCTATTAATGGTGATTTTGTTTCAGAGAAGCAACTAGAGGGAAGGCAAGTACTGGAGGAGGCTCAAGCATTGAAGCGGGCGTTGGCATTTTTGCCAGCCACGAAATACTATTGGGAGGATGAAAATCAAAACGAGGCATTGCGCATCGCCACGGGCCATGCAGACACCACGTATTTCCCAAAAGGCGTGTTGAATTACTGTGCGAAGGATTTTAATTTGCCAGGGAAGCACCGGTTGAGTTATCGATTTGATGTGCTGGCGATGGAGCCTTTGGCAGGTAAGTCGATTTGGGTAGATGCCGAAACGGGTGAAATACTTGCTAGCAATGATTTGATTTTGCATACCGATGTAAAGGCTTCCGCGGTGACCAAATACAGTGGAACCAAAAATATTACGGTGGATAGTTTGTCGGCCACATCGTATCGTTTGCGTGAATCGGGCAGGGGTAAGGGCATCGAAACGTATGATTTAAAGAAGGGGACGAATTATGCAGCGGCTGTGGATTTTACAGATGCGGATAAAACCTGGAACAATGTAAATGCGGCCAAGGACGAGGTGGCTACTGATGCGCATTGGGGTGCGGAGATGACGTATGACTATTTCAAAGGGGAACATGGCAGAAATAGTTTTGATAACAATGGCGCGAAGATTCTGAGTTACATTCATTACAGCAGCAATTATAACAATGCGTTTTGGAATGGCAGCGTGATGACCTATGGCGATGGCGATGGTACCACGTTTACGCCCTTGACAGCCTTAGATGTTTGCGGACATGAGATTGCCCATGCGGTGACAACGAACACAGCGGGTTTGGTATACTCCTATGAGAGTGGGGCTTTGAATGAGAGTTTTAGTGATGTTTTTGGTCAGTCGATTGAGATATGGGCCCGTCCTTCGCAATGGAATTGGAAGATTGGGGAAGATATTACACCCAGTGGCAATGGGATAAGGAATATGGCGGATCCCAGCGCTTCAGGTTACAACCAACCAAAATTTTACAAGGGTGTTAAATGGTATACGGGTGCGGGCGACAATGGTGGGGTGCATTACAACAGCGGGGTTCAAAATTATTGGTATTATTTGTTGGTGGCGGGTGCGTCTGGTACCAATGAGAAGGGTTGGCCATTTTCGATTTCTTCCTTGGGTCTTACGAAGGCTGGAAAGATTGCCTACCGGAATTTGAGTGTGTATTTGACCAGCAGTGCACAGTATGCCGATGCCAGAACTTTTAGTATTATGTCGGCAGCCGATTTGTATGGCCAATGCAGCAACGAAGTGGTTCAGGTGACCAATGCGTGGTGGGTTTGTGGGGTTGGTAATAAGTATGATTCGGGTTATGTGAAGGCGGATTTTCGGGGTGATACACTTTCGTGTAAGTCGGGCGTGGCGATGAAGTTTTTGAATTTGAGCGACAATTACAAGAGCAGTGCTTGGAGTTTTGGGGATGGGGGTGTAAGTACGCTCACCAATCCCAGTAACACGTATGGGGGATATGGGAAGTATACCGTGAAACTGGTGGTGGAATCCTGCTTTAAGGGTTTTAAAGATTCGCTCACGCGGATTCAATATGTGAAAATCGATAGTACCTATGACATTTGTAAGGCGATTGTGTTGCCGAAATCGGGCAATGATAGTGCTGTGGGATGTCGCGGATTTGTTTACGACGATGGCGGTGAGGATATGTATGGTGCCAACAAAGTGGTGAGGATGGATGTGAAGTTGCCGGGTGCAGATAGTGTGAGGTATCGGTTTAGGGTTTTGGATTATGAGAACGGGTTTGATTCTGTGGTGTTGTATAAGAATTCAGTGACTGGTTTGAATCGATTGGGTCGATTTACTGGTAATGTTTTGCCTTTTGGGGGAAGTTGGAAAGCGGAGAAGGCGGATCGTTTGATTGTGATTCAATATTCGGATCCAATGGTTGAGGGTAAGGGTTTCAAGTTGGAGTACGAGGGTGTATTCAAGCCTTTGGTGGCGGGATTGGAGAGAGATACCGTGATTTGTTCAGGCAATTCTGTGGTGTTGGCTGCGGCCGCCGCAGGCGGCCGCAGCTCGGGGTATTCTTACAGCTGGACAGGCCCTGGCCTGACGGGCGGAGGGAATACCAAAACAATTACACCTACTGCCACACAAAAATACACTGTGGCGGTTTGGGAAGGTTGCGCGTTGAAACCCGATTCGGCTTTTCAAACCGTGTATGTGAAGCCGCCGCTGGCTGTAAAAATATCTCAGTCTGATACGGCGGTTTGTATCGGACAAACCATGTACTTGTCGGCCAAAGCAACTGGTGGAGACACTTTGGGTTATACCTACAATTGGTCGAATGGCCTTGGCAATAACCCGCTGGCATCTACTGTGCTCACAGATACAGTGATGGTTTATGTAACCGTGTCTGATGGCTGCAGTGTAGCCATGGCGAAGGATTCTTTGCGATTGGATACCTATTTGCCATTGATTATGTCTGTATCGAACGATACAACCGTTTGCGTGGGTCAACATGTTGATTTGTTGGCAACCATC
>JAIYBO010000043.1 GCA_027488495.1 Bacteroidota bacterium
CAATGGTTTTGATGGTAGACGCAGCTACTTTCAAGGTAATCCACTCCCCTGTTTCGGGAATAAAAAACTTCTTGGTCTGAAGGTTGGGATAAAAACGACGCTTCGTCTTCTTGTTAGAATGCGAAACATTATTGCCCTTCATGGCCTTCTTTCCGGTTAAATCACAAACGCGAGACATAATTTTTGGGGTTGCAAATATAGTTATTTAAGTTAATTAATCAAAGTATCTTCATTCTTTATTTTAGAATTCTGCCATATTTTTTCACCCATCAGTACTTGAAAGGCAACTATGACCACCAAAACTCCGGCTTGTCGTTCCAAAACACTCTCAAACATCATCGCCGCAATCAAGGCCAACCAAATGCTGTTTCCACTGAAATTTGAATTGTTTCTATCCTTTTGAAAAAGAAAAAATCCGAAAACCAACAAACCCAGCGCAGACAAACAGCCCGATTGCAAAGCAGTTTCTAACCATTGGTTATGGACTCCTATGCGATGTCGCTCCGCCAAAGGTACATCCAATTTCTCATACCCCCTTCGCAAATTTTCATCTACCCCCATCCCACTGCCCATAAAAATGGAATTTCCATCCGATTTCAGTAGATGTACGGCGGTTTTCCATGCAATCCAACGTTGACCAAAACTTTGATGCGTTACATCGCCCCCACTTTGGGTTGTGTTGAAATCCTCAAGGGTGTTCACCAAGCGATTCCTCGAACTGGGTATCGTTAGTAACATCGCCAACAAAAGCAAGCTCAATGCACCCAGGCGAAGAAAAAACTTGGGAGTTCTGTAATATCGCTCAAACCACATCAACGAACCGCCTATATACAATAGCACCAAACCCGTTCTTGTACCGAGAATGTGCATACACAACACCAATGTGGCTGTGGCCATCCAAGCCATTTTTTTATATCTCGCCGCGATCCAATCGAGCAACAACCCCCGCAACAAAAAAAGCACCGCCGCACCTAACATCACCGAAAACTCAATGTGATACACTTTCGAATACAAAGGAATGGGCTTGCTTTCCAAAACCATTTGGTCATAAAACCCTCGATGTTGCAAATAATGAATCACGCTGCTCACCGAAATCCATATCAGTGGCAGTATCGCCAAGGGCCATCGGGAATAAAAAATCGTATTCAACCGTCGCCCAGAAGCCATCAACCCGCAAATCAACAAAAACGGCAACTTCAACAACACTTTGCTCATCGCCACATTCAACCCCACCTCGCCCGAATCAAATACGCCCACCGTGATCCAACCCAAGGTCACACTGTCGATTAAACTCAAAACATTCCACAACAAAACCGCAAAAATGCCCCACCCCGCCAATTTTTGAGCGGCATTCAGTTCAATCCGCACACCCAATAACATCAATTGTAAGGCATACCCACCCAAACCAAGCGACGCGATGGCTGGCGATACATGTATAAACGCGAACGACACCCATAGGAGGATGTCGGTGCGCAACCAAGATCTTATTTCTTCTGCCTTATTGGGCCACATATCGAACGCGCAAGGTAGCGTTGGCCTCTGTGATTCCCAAACGATCTGCAACGGATTGAGAAATGGCTATTTGTTTGCCCCCTTTTTTCTCTGGCAATTCACCAATGACCGTGCAATACACCATTTTTTTATTGGCTGGATTGATTACGGCGATTACCTCTCCCTTTTTGTGTTTGTTGATCATCACCCAAGAGCGATCCGCTTTCATTCCTTCATAACCAATTTGGGCGGTTACCTTTTTTTCGTATTCTTTCAACGAAGATGATTTGATTTTGGCAGGCACTTGTTCAGGCATTCCCCCTTGGAGGGCCATCGAATCTTTGATGGAAACACCCGCGCTTTTCGCTACAGTATCCATGGGCTGGGCAACCACTGCTTTTACTTCCGCCTGCGTTTCCGCCACCACCGGACTTGCATCCACCGCCGCCACCTTCGCTGTGACTTCGTTCTTGGGGATCCATAGTTTTTGGTTGATCGACAATTGATCGGAGGTTAAACCATTGATTTTCTTTAACTCGGCGATGCTCACGCCATATGTCTTTGATATGCTATACAAACTCTGTCCTTTCTCCACCACATGATCCAGAACATTTTCTGGCACCTCTGGCAAGCTTACAATGGCGATGGGTTTTTCCACGATGCGATCGGCCACTGGATTGAGCTGCGGCGCGGGGATTGGGGCCGATTTTGCGGGAACTACCGTGCGTTGCTTCACTTTCACCTTCATACCTGGTTTCAACATGCCGATGCCCGGGTTCAATGCCTGCAATTCAGACACGGAGCAATGATAATGTTTTCCGATGGCATATAAGGTTTCACCCTTTTTTACTTTGTGTTCCAATTCTATCACCATCTCTGTGGGCACTACTTGGGCCGAAGCCACTCCCAATGCAAAGATCAGCGCGAGCGAAGCGAGCGCCCTTTTTACTCCAACAAAACTCCAATTCAACATATCACAATGATAATACAAGTTTCGGGACAGAATTCTCCGCACTATGCACACTGATTGGCTTGTTCAATAAAACAAACACTCAATGTTAACAAATTAAAATTCAATTAATTAAACTATAATCTTGCAATCCCCTCAAACTCTTAGCCATTCTTCGGGAAGGGCCTTTTTCTCTCCCTTTTCCAGATAAATGATGCGGTGCGATATTGCCCTAGCCACCTCCAAATTGTGGGTTATAAACACATAAGACAATCCCCGCTTCTTTTGCAATTCCAATAGCATTTCTAACACCAGTTTTTGCACCAATGGATCCAAGGCTGCCACTGCTTCGTCTAGTATCAAAACTTTCGGTTCCGATGCCAACGCACGTGCAATGCAAAGTCGCTGCCTTTGTCCGCCGCTCATTTGATGGGGATATGCTTCGCTCAATCTCAAATCAAACCCCACCTCTTCCAACAACAGCATGGCTTTTTCACGGTGATCAGTCAATGTGTTGCCCCTATTCACCCATTCCACCACTTCCAACACTGCGTCTATGGCCTTTGCATTGGGATTCAACGACGAATAGGGATCTTGAAACACCATTTGTATACCAGTTGGTGGTCGCTTCAACAAGGCACGTTGATTCAACAGCATCTCACCCGCAGTGGGCAGTTCCAGAGCCACGAGCAACTTGGCCAACGTACTTTTACCAGAACCCGACAACCCCACCACCGAGAGGGTTTCCCCTTGCATCAACACTTCATTGAACTGCAGAAGCGCTTTTACCGTATTCGGCTTTTCGCCATATTCCTTGGTTAAATGATTGATTTCCAATACCGGTACTTGGCCTTCGATGGGATTAACCCAAACGCCTTTGGGCATGGCATTCAACAATTCTCTCACATAACCGTGCGCTTGATCCGAAAACACATCAGAGCAAGTGCCCTGTGTAACACAAACCCCACGCCTTAAAACAGTCACATTTTCTGCATACTGTTTCACCAAATCCAATTCATGACTCACCCACAACAAAGCACTGCCTTGTTCTTTACAAACCCGCTGCAAATCGGCCATTACCTGCTGTCGCGCCAAACTATCCAATGCCGTTGTGGGCTCATCCGCCAAAATCAACGGCGGTTCATGCACACAAGCCATGGCGATCATCACCCGCTGTCTTTGTCCACCACTCAGCTGATGGGGATACGATTTCATGATCCGCTCTTTGATCTCCCCCAAACCCATTTGATCCAATTTGCGATGTACTTTCTCCTTGGCGATGTCTACATTGGGCTCATGAATCATGGCCGATTCCATCAATTGTTTTCCGCACTTCATTTGGGGGTTGAGGGCCGACATGGGTTCTTGAAACACCATGCCGATGCGCTTTCCACGTAGCGTTTGCCAAACGTCATCTTGCAAACCAACCAGTTCAACGCCTTCGAATTGCACGGAACCTGACACTTTCAATTGATTCGATATCAAACCCATAATCACAAAAAGTGTAATGGATTTACCACTGCCACTTTCGCCCACCACACCATGCATTTCACCCGATTCGAGCTGCAAATTGGGCAGATGCACCAACGAATTGCTACCCGCATGAATTTGTAAATCCTGGATTTTCAGCAGTGCGGGTTTCATCATTCAAACAAAGATACTGAGAAGGCACAAAAAAAACGGGCCGCGTGCGGCCCGTTTTCACATTCATTGCTTGAAAGATTATTCTACAGCCAACTTAATGGGTATCTCTCTCCATGATTTCAAGAAAGTACCGTTGTTTTGACCAGGAACCCATCTTGGAGATTTTTTCAAAACTCGGATGGCTTCGGTGGTGAATTCCGGACAACTTTTGGTTTCTTCGATGGCTTGTACCCTCGAAATTCTACCCGCTTCGTCTACCGCAAATCTCAACAACACCGCTCCATTGATTCCTTCTTCGTAGCACCTTGGTGGGTACTGAAACTCACCTTCAACGTACGAACGGAAAGCAGCCTCTCCACCAGGGAAATTCGCTTTGATTTGCACATTGGTGGCAATTTGGTCACCTGTACCGCCCGTTGCACCACTGTTTTCGTTGAAATCAGGTGGCACAAAGTCATCATCACCTTCTTGGGTTTTCTTACCCGTGGTTTTGATTTCGTCTGGAGGTATTATCACATCGTCGGCTGCTGCATCTGGGTTGATCCTTGGAACAACATATTGCTGCGCAGCCACTTGAGGCTCAGGCTCCTCGATTTTTGGTTTCTCAGGCTCTTTTTCTTCCTCTTCTTCAGGTGCCTTCACATCATCGATGTTGGTTACCTTCAGTTGGGGTTTGATTTCCTTTTCTTTAGGAAAAAAATGCTCTACAATGATTGGCATCGCGGCAAACAATGCAGTCACCGAAAGGGCGATCAATGTTGCCAACGACTGATTTCTACTAAACTTACTACGGATTTCGTAGGCGCCATACTCTTTGAAGCGATCGGCAAACACCAGTTCATTACGTCCTGGCGATTGCACTTGGTCCCATTTGTTAATCAAACTGTCTGACATAGCGTTTAGGATTTAATTTTCTGATCAATGAGCTTCTTCTCAAGCGGGGCCATGCCTTCATCAACGGCAAAGTATTTGGCAATCTGACAGATCATGAATTCATCCATCACGTCAATTACGTTTCTATAGGTGGCTTGATCGTCGTTTTTCAACAACACTACCAATTTAGAATCGCGTTGAGCTTGTCTTACTTTGGCATCGATGGCATTGCGCTTGGCAGTATCTTTCTCATCGATTTTGTTCATTTGTTTTTCGAAATCACGCAATTGGGTCAACAACGAAAGGTTGTTTTCTACCAATATTTTGCGCAATCCTTTTTGGGTGAAATCGGTTTCTTCCAAAACGGTTTTATCGTTCAGGGCACCGCGATACCAAAAAACACGATCTTCACGGGTAAGAAGGATGGTGATACCATCTTTTACCTCGGGCTGTTTCATATTTTTCAGATCTTTCTCATCCAGTTTCTCCGGGAAGATCATTCTCAACACTTTGGGTTGAGAGAAAGTTGAGGTAAGTACGAAGAACGTCAATAGCAAAAAGGCCAAATCCACCAAGGGAGTCATATCCACTTTGGTACTCTGTTTTTTGGCTCTTTTTTTACCACCGTCGCCTCCGCCACCATTCGATTGAATTTCTGCCATGGTTTTTCTCTCCTATCTTTTAATCGTTGGGTTTGGCTTCCAAACCGGTTATCATCTGAAAATTCTTTACTTTGGCTTCTCTAAACACTTGTATAACATGTTTTAGCACATTATATTTTGTTTTACCATCGGCTTTTACAGCAAACTGTATATAGTTTTCTTTGTCGAAGGGAAGTCCACGCTTTTCAGCTTCGTCTTTTCGATCATTGAAATCGTCGTGAGCACGCAATCGGGTGTTATAAGCCCAATGGTATAATTGGCTCTTTTTGATATTCAATGTGTCATAAGGAACACCAGATTGTTCAACCTTGGTGCGTTCATTCACATCCAACTCCAAGTAAGCGGAAACGGATTCCATTTTCAGACCAATGGGGCCTGCACCGGCAAATTTCTTTACTTCCTCAGCGCTCATTTTCACCTTGAAATCGCGCATCATGTCTTTCAAAACCAACTCTTTCACAGCTGGATTGGTTAGATCAATGAAAACCCTTCCTTTTTCATCTACCGTTACCAAAAACACTTGTTTGGGGATTTGATCGTCGGTGGTTGATGTTGGTGGATCTACGAAAACTGGCTCTGGAGCACGGAAACTCGAGGTCAACATAAAGAACGTTACCAGAAGGAATGCCAAATCCACCATTGGCGTCATGTCCAATGAAGGTGTGGAACGGGGCATACTAACTTTAGGCATGTTCGTATTTTTTACGGGTCTTAATCCTGTTTAAACCAAAAAGGTAAACGTACGGGATTAACCGTGGTTGGCCTGGAAGTTTGAAACGATAGAGTAACCTGCTTCGTCCATGCTATGAGTCATGGTATCGATGCGGTTGGTGAAGTAGTTGTAGCTGATGATCGCCAAGGTAGAACCAATGATACCAAAAGCGGTGTTTACCAACGCTTCAGAGATACCAGTTGCCAACGCTGCAGTGTCAGGAGCACCTGAGTTTGCCAACGCCGCGAACGCACGAATCATACCAAATACAGTACCGATCAAACCGATCAACGTACCAATAGATGCACAAGTAGATACAATCACCAAGTTTTTAGACAACATAGGCAATTCCAAGCTTGTAGCTTCTTCCAATTCTTTTTCGATAGCCGCTTTCTTTTCGTCGCGATCCAAATCAGTTTTGGCAGCAACTACTTTGTAGCGTGTTAAACCAGAACGTACCACATTGGCCAAAGAACCACGTTGCTTATCGCAAGCAGCAATGGCACCGTCAATGTCGTTCTTCGACAACAAATTCTGCATATTGCGAACAAATTCAGTCGCATTTCCACGACCAGAGGCGGCAGACAATGTGATGAAACGCTCGATGGCAATCAAAATTACTGTGATGTTTACAGCAATCAACAATGGTACAATGGCGATACCACCACGGTAAATGATACCCAACAATCCCAAAGGATGTCCTTTTGCAACGTCACCATCTTCAAAGTTGGCAGGATTTCCCAATAAGAAAATGTAGATTGAATAACCAGCGGCAATTGCAAACAAAATGGCAAGGCCAGAGAAATAAGCCATCAATGGGCTGCTTCCTGATTTTTTGTTGTTATTAGTCATAATGATTAAATGTTTCGTTTTTAGAGGATGCAATAATACGGACGGGCTCAGTTAAAAGCAAGTAAACAAAATGTTAATTCGATGTAGTTTACAGACTTTTTACACGCTTCACAAACGATATTCCGCTCAATATTGCCGCATTGAGGGATGGATTTGCGATGCTTGCACCAGCGAAAAAAGTAGAATCATCAGAATTCACTTCTCCATCCACTTCCATTCCACCCGAAGAATCAATGTCACCGTAGTTATAAGGCGTGTTATTTGGCAAGGCTTTTTTGACCTCTATCGATTGAATGAATTGGGCATTCAAAGGTTGTTGCAACAGGTTCTCAACCTCGGTGAGAATTTCATTTTTCGCTTCGTGGGCATCTACTTTTCCTGAGAAGCTGGGCTTCAATGACACCGCAAGCAAGTGCTTTCCTTTGGGAGCATAACCCTCCTGAACCGCTGAAGGCACAGCCAAAAGATTCACCCGCCCCATCCTACTGGCATTGAGTGCGATGAATTTCCCCAACCCCGCATCCGTCTCAATCGAAAAATACACCACCGTTGTGCTTTTGAAAGAAATTCCAGCCTGGTGATTGGACATCGGTTCGCTGTTGAGATGAATCCGAGATGGATTCAATGTTGAAACAATCCTATTTGGTAATGTTTGAACACCCCCGGGCATGAGCCATGCAGGTCCTTTCGCCAAAGCCCAAAAAACAAATTGAAACATGCTATGGGGCGATGCGAGGGCTTCTTCGAGAAGGATCCCCGTAAAAAAAGGTCTGAAGAAAGATTCGATGAACGACTCAGAAAAACCGCTCTGCAATAGAAATTGGTGAGTGGTTTGGGTACCCCCTTGAAAAAAGTTCTCCGGGTGGTTTGCTAACAATTTACTTCGCAGTTTCACCACCGCCAACGCATCAGAAATTTTGATATCGGGATGAAAAATTGCGCCCAAACCTTTGGGGAAATGCTTTGTGGGATCAGCGAGCAATGTTTTACCAGAGGCGGTGAGCAGCCAAGCACCCGATCCAAACGCCAGAGCATCATGGAACATCCCCGCTTTTTTGAATTCGCTCAGTGCGGGATAGGCCGACTGAATGACTTGGAATCCATGATCCAAAGCAAAACCATCCACAAGCGTTGTTTCTAACTTCCCACCCCAATGAGTGGAAGCTTCATGCAATTGATAAGGTTGTTTTTGTTGTTCAAGAAGATATGCCGCGGTTAAACCCGCCATACCCCCACCCAAAATTTGAATCTCAGGCATCGTTTCCCAAAAAATTCATCAATTGGGCGAATTGGCATCTGAATTCTCACCCGCCGGTCTGCGTCTGCGCGGACGGTCTTCAGAGGCACGTGGCTCACCACCTTCTGCGGCACCTTTCTTTTTCTTGCGCATAGAACGGGCTTTTGTGATCAATTCTTTTTTCACTTCCCTTTCGATGCGTGGCAATTGAACGGCACGATTCATCCCAATGATGGGCTTCAATTTCACGGTATAGGTTTCCATCAATTGAACTTCCAATTTGCGCAAAGCGATGGCATCTTTGAAATACAATTCAGCTTCAGCATCGGTAAGTTCGTTGGGCTTTTTACCTTCCCATTTGTTGCGGAATCCGCGTTTCGCTTCGCGAAGTTTCAACTGATATTCGTCGTAAACCACGAAAAATTTCACTTTTTCTGCATCGTTCAAAGAAAGTCGTTCTACGAACAACGTTTCCCTGAATTTTCTCAATTCCTCCACTTTTGCAGCACGCAAACTATCCTTTCGCACTTCGTTTTGTGCATTTGCATTCGTTGCAAACAACATCAAAAAGCAAATAGAAAATATTTTTATCAATTTCATAGTGATTCTAAATCCAATTCTTCAAACAATTCATCTTCCATATCGAAGGTGGCCAAACCGTGATCTTCCAAATCTTGGAGCGCACGCTTGGTTTTCTCTGGCATCTCAGCCGCATCGATAATTGTATACACGTTGGGTTCTTTGTATTTCGGCATGGCCTCCATGATCAATGGCTCCACCAACTGCAATCCATCGGGAATGGTATCGGTTTGAGCGGGTTCATCGAGCGGAGTTTCAGGCACTGTGGCCTCATCTTGTTGCAAAACCACTTCCTCTTGATCCAATTTGGGTGGCTGAATGGCCGTCCAGATGAAATAGGCCGCCACAATGGCTGCCAAAGCCGCTGCTACGCCCAACCATCCGGGTGTTGCTGTTTCTTTTTGCCTACCCGCGATGGGGGCAAATGCCGTTGCGGGTGCTTCTAAAGAAATGGGTTTCTCTTCAACCATTTTTGGGGCCGCAGATTCTTGCGCTACAGCCGCGGGTGCCACATCCAGTTTGGCTGGTGTTGGTGCGGGTTGATTTACAGTGATATACGATTCCAATTCATCCAAACCCACTGATTCTGGCACGGCGTGAATCACCACAGGTTCTGTTACAACAGGAACGTCTGTCAATTCAACCACCGGCTGTGAAGTCACCAATTCCGATGCCGTTTCAACCAATTCCGTGGTTGATTCAATGGTTGATTCAATTTCGATTGACGCAGTAATCTCAACAGGGGCTACAGGCGTTTCGGTGCCATTTGTTAAAACTTCCACCGTTATTGGGGTGGTATCCACTACTGGAATTTCCACTCCATGACCATTGACTACAACATTCTCGGCAATAGGGCTCGCCACCAATGGGGTTTCTGCAACAGGATTTTCTGCAGAAGGTTGATTCAACAAATCTCCGTACGATACTTTTTTAATTTGTTGATCGAGGGGCGTTTCAAGGGCACTTTCCACCTCGGGTATCGCACCAAAGTTCACCCACTCAGGGTTTTCATTGGTTGTAAACGTCAATGGCGCAATTTCCACATTGCCCAATTCATCCAAATCCTTATTTATACCCACACTCTTTGATGTGATGGGATCTTGTTTTCTAGCTCGCTTTTGAACGCCAGTTGTATCGAGAGGAACAGAAACAGGTTGTGCAACGGGAACTGCCACCTTCGCTTCCGAAACCGTCGACCCGCTCAACTGGGACATATCGATGCCCAATCGTTGCATCAAACGCGACTCCGACTCTTTAAAATAAGAATCTGGTGCTTTGTATGCCGGTCCAATTTTTTCGTTTTCTAAATCCATGTCAATTGCTGCTCTTTCTTAGATGTGATCAATATGAAAAGGTTTAACGCAATACATTCAAATAAATCTCCAATTTTTTCACTGCGTGATGGTATGACGCTTTCAGAGCCCCTTCGGAGGTGGAAGTGAGCAGGGCGATGTCTGCATAAGGCAAATCCTCAAAATACCTTAGCGTAAAAACCAACTTCTGTTTAAACGGCAAAAAACACATGGCCTTTTGTAACTTGAGAGCAATCTCGTCGCCAGACAAATACAAATCTTCTGTGATCATTTCCGCCATCTCCGGCTGGGCTTCATCGAAATCAATGGTGGGCTTGCGTTTGCGAATCAAATTGATTGATTCATTGGTGGCAATCCTGTAAATCCATGTTCTCAGCAAACTTTCACCCTTGAACTGAGAAGCATTTTGCCAAATTTTGATAAATGCATTCTGAACTGCGTCATCCGCATCGTCATGACTAACGAGCAAATTTCTGCAGTGATAATATATGGATCTCTGATACCTACGAACAATCTCAGCAAATATCTCCGGACCCACGCCCTCACGAAGCAACTCCTGAGAAAGTTCCTCCTCGGAACAATTCATAAGCCGCTGCGAATGGGTATGCAATGATGTTTGGTTGGGTTCGGTACTCATTCTCTTAATTATAGCAATATCAAAGTGCGAAATAGAAACAATTCTATGACATGACATAAATAATGCCCGAAAAGTTTAACACAAGTTATTCAACATTTTTATTTTTGTGATTCGTAAAGAAAAAAGCGAGAAACTCTTTGGAGTAAGACAAAAAATGTGTATTTTTGCACCCCAATTAGGATTAAAACCCATGAATTCAATCGTTAATAGCATCGCATCTGAGTACTTGAGAACAGACTTGCCAGAGTTTAAGGCAGGAGACCGTGTAACTGTACACTATAAAATTAAGGAAGGCGCGAAAGAGCGTATTCAGTTGTTCCAAGGTGATGTGATTCAACGTCGCAATGGAGGCATTGATGAAACCTTTACTGTTCGTAAAATCTCTAACGGCATTGGTGTTGAGCGTATCTTCCCAATGCACTCTCCTTTTATCGATAAAATTGAGGTAAACAGAAAAGGTCGTGTACGTCGTGCACGTATCTTCTACTTGCGCACCCAAATCGGTAAAGCAGCACGTATCAAAGAACTTCGTACAAGATAATTTCAAATTATACAGCATAAAAAAAGCCCAGCAATGCTGGGCTTTTTTTATGTCCAAACTTTCCTCAACCGCCCCATTTGTAAAAAACAGTGGCCCCCATCCCATTGTGATATACACCCGTTGGATAAAATATACTCTGTGTACCACCTTTCACCAACGAATTCACACTGTAATCCAAACCAATCCTCATGTGCCAATGCGCATCCACTGTCTTTCCCACACCCAAATGAATCATTAAACCATTTTTTCGAAAATCATTGGCAATCCCTGGATTATACCCTTGGGTTTCTTTCACTTCCAACACCCTAAACGCCCTCAAACCTGCGATCAAATCAACCGACCCCCATCCGCCCACGCTCAATGGACGAATGGCATTCAATTGTAATTCGATTTGCCGGCATCGTATGTGAAATTCATTCACCATGGTTTCCGCATTAAAAGCACGCCTACTACCCCGCTCTGCCATGGCCATTTGCATTTCCAAAGCATTGATTCCTTTGCCATCCCAACGATATCCTGTACTCATCCCCACCTGAAACCCCAACTTATTGTATCCAGAGGCCTGATCCCCATCGATTTGCGACATCAAAACACCCAACATCGGTCGGGCATAAAAGCCCATCGGTTCGCCATCTGCGGCTTTTGAATTGGCCAATTTCGTAAAGGGGATCGCACCCACATTGGTAAACATTCCTCCAACAGCAAAAAGCAGCAACAATTTTCTCAATCCTCGGTGATTCATCGTTTAATTTGTAGCAATTTATCGCAAATCGCCGTGGCAGACAAGGAAAAGAAAATATTGATCATCGGCGCTGGCATAGCTGGAAGTACACTGGCCATGGAATTGGATGCTCGTGGGCATTTGGTAACGCTGTTCGACAATCAATTTGAACACAGCAGCAGTCGGGTTGCGGCCGGCTTACTCAACCCCATAGTACCTAAAGGCGTAAGAGAGACATGGCAATGCCACAACATTTTTCCGCATGTTTTTGATTACTACCAAGGCTGGGCAAATGCACTAAATGCAGATTTCATTCACAAGTATCGCTTTTTAAATATCCATGCCAATCCCAATGAAACCAGCGAATGGAACAAACGGATGGTGGAAACTCCAATGGCCGACTGGCTATCAACGGCAAATTTGGGGGAGCATGAACTCTTGCATCCACATACCTCGGCAACTTGGGTGCATCAATGCGGGCGGCTGAACGTATCCTTGTTTTTGGATTGTGTAAAAACCTACTTTCAAGATAAAAACAGATTTATCCAAGGTGATTTTAACCACAAAGCTTTGGTAATCAACGATTCTAGCTTCAACTACTCGGTTAACACCCAATCAGAAAGCGATACGTCCTTTGATTGCATCGTCTTTTGTGAAGGCATAGGCATAATGAACAATCCTTTTTTCAATCATTTGTTTTTTGATCCTACAGGTGGCGACATTCTTACGGTTTATATACCCGAATTAAAGGATCAGCAGTGTATCATCAAACAAAAACAGTGGTTGCTACCCACAGGAGAACCTCACACATATTTGTTGGGGAGCAACTTTCACAAAAACAACTTGAGCACGGACCCAATGGAATCGGATGCCGCGTATTTACTAAAACGTGCCAGAGAAATCACCCAATGTGAGGTTACATTAATCAAACACCAAAGAGGCGTAAGACCCACCGTACAGAACAGACGTCCATACTTGGGGAGTCATGCTGAACACAAAAACATGTATGTTTTTAACGGACTCGGCGCGAAAGGCAGCAGCTTATGCTCTTGGTTGTCACCCATGATGGCCAACCACATTCACAGCCAGGGTGCACTCAATGAAGAGGTGGATATTTCGCGATTTAACGCGACAATTGATCCAAAATAACCAAGAAATCTTCGGGCGAAGTAATCACCCTACAGTTACTAGGGATTTTCAAATCTCTGCGTTTAACCACTTGGGTGCCGGTTACCAATATTTGGGTATTCGGCCAGTTCCTGCTCAGGGTTTGAATGTACACTTGCACGGGCATGCTGGCATTGGCGTTTGTGATGGCGCAAAAAACCACATCCGGGTTGTGCAATTTGTAAATTTTATTTAGATCATCAAGGGGTGTAGATGTACCCAAGTAGGTCACTTTCTGACCTCGTGATCGCAGCATGTAAGAGGCAAACAACAAACTCAATTCATGATTTTCACCATTGGGTAAAAACAACAAGAACTTTTTGGCATTGGGGTGAGGCAATACATTGAGTTGGTCGATGGCAACAAACATCCTTTGTTTGATGATGTTGGTAATGAAATGTTCATGGGCCACATGGATACTTCCACTCAACCAAAGCACACCAATGTGTTGTAAAAATGGGAAAATGATGTTCACGGTGGTCTCTTCCATACCCAACTTCAGGATATTGATCGATAGTACCTTATTGAACTCTTTTTCATCGAAATCAAACATCGCGCTGCTCAGCGCCGAGAGCTGATGTTGATGGCTGGAACTATTTTCAGAGATACTCAACGTTCTTCGCTGTACCTCGTCCCTACTCATTTCGGCGATTCTACTGATTTTATAACCATTGGCATTCAACATGGCTATGTTCATCATGTACTTTAAATCGTCTTCCTCATAGTATCGAATGTTTGTATCCGTGCGCTTAGGCACCAACATACCATAGCGTTGTTCCCAAATTCTCAAAGTGTACGCCTTGATGCCGGTGATATTTTCGATATCTTTGATAAAATACTTATCGCGATAGTCTTTTTTAGACCTTTTCGCATCTGGTTTGTTATTACCAAGTACCTTCTCTGACAAATTAGACATTTATATGAAAATTATTATAACGGGCGGCTCTGGGCTTATTGGCGAAACCTTATCTCACCTACTTGAAGATAATGGTCACGTTGTGTCACACCTACGCCGATTGCAGAGTAACAATCAAAGTGGTAAAAAAGATTTAACATCGAAAAAAAATATTTTTTGGTCGAATCCGGAGATCTTAAATGGTGCCGATGCCGTAATTCATTTGGCTGGGGCCAATGTGGCCAAACCATGGACGAAGCGATACAAACAAGAAATTTTAAACAGCAGAACCGAAGGCACTTCCGCGCTGATTGACGCTTGTTTGGCCTGTGATAATCCGCCCAAACAGGTCATTTCTGCCAGTGGCATTGGCTATTACCCCGAATCCTTACACGTTGAGCTCAACGAAGACCATGCCATGGGCGATACTTTCTTGGCCCAAGTATGCGTGGCCTGGGAAAAAAGTTTACAACGTCCTTTTCCCTTGCCTTTTCAGGTCAGCATCGTAAGAACTGGATTGGTGTTATCAAACAAAAGTAAAATCGTTCAGGCAGCACAGTCTCAATTCTTACTTTCCGGCATGGTTGGCTCTGTGGGAAGCCATGAAAACATGTGGAGCTGGATACACATCCATGATTTGTGCAATTTGTACATCGCATTGGCTGAGCAAAAATTATCGCCCGGCACATACAACGGTGTATCACCCAACCCTTGTACTCAAGGCGAATTTGGAAAAGCGTATGAAAAGTTCCCATCACTGCATTTGCCTTGGTATTTAGCAGGATGGAAATTGCAATGGTGGATCGCCAAGGGCCTCAATCGTTTGATTCGAAAACTGAACATTCAACTGCGACCCATCATCCCTGCCTGGGTTATGAAATTTGCATGGGGCGAGCGCTCGGCCATCGCTTTAACCAATCAAAAAGTGACTACAAACAAAACATTAGATCAGGGTTTTTGTTACCAATATCCAACCATCGAAAGTGCATTGCAGCAACTGCAATCTCACCCCAAAGTCTAATGCAAAAAATAATTTACTTCTGGTTTCGCCGCGATTTGAGGCTAACCGACAACCATGGTTTGTATAGGGCCGTAGAATTGGCAAAAGCGCAGGGTGCACAAATTCAATGCGCCTTCATATTCGACCAAACCATTTTAGACAGACTCGAAAACAAACGAGATGCGCGGGTGCAGTTCATTCATCAAGAAATTGCCAGCATCAAAGAACAGTTGCAGCAAGTTGGTGGCGATTTGACGGTTTGGTACGGACATCCCATACAGATTTGGAAAAATCATTTGCAACAAAATCCGGGTTTGGCACTCATTTGCAACCACGATTATGAGCCATCGGCCATGGAACGCGACAAACAGGTTGAATCGATTTGTGCAGAGAATCGGATGGCATTTCACGGCTACAAGGACCATTGCATTTTTGAGAAATCGGAAGTAACCAAAGACGATGGAAAACCCTACACCGTTTTCACGCCGTATAGCCGAAAATGGAAATTGCACCTTGCCCAACATCCCATTGAGCATTATGCTTCCTCGGAAGCGATCCATCACATCGCCCAAGTCACAGTTGAACAACGTTCACCCCTGCCCACATTGGCATTTATGGGATTTGAACCGTTCGATTATACTTACCCTGATAAAACCATCACCCAAACTTTGATCAAAGAGTACGATCAAAAAAGGAATTTCCCTTCGGTTCGTGGTACTAGCAGACTCGGTTTGCATTTTCGTTTTGGCACCATCAGTGTTCGCGAGAAGCTAACCAAGGCCTTATCGCTCAATGAAACTTTTGTGAATGAACTGATTTGGCGGGATTTTTATATGCAGATTTTGTGGCACTTTCCGCAAATTACCCATCAATCGTTCAAACCACAATACGATAAAATTCAGTGGCGCAATGATGAACTAGAGTTTGAGGCTTGGAAATCGGGCAATACGGGCTATCCCATTGTGGATGCGGGGATGCGGGAATTGAATGCCACGGGCTTCATGCACAACCGGGTTCGAATGATTGTGGCCAGCTTCCTAACCAAACACCTACTCATTGATTGGCGCTGGGGGGAGGCATACTTCGCCGAGAAATTGTTGGATTTTGAATTGGCGAGTAACAATGGCGGTTGGCAATGGGCCTCTGGATCGGGCGTTGATGCGGCACCCTACTTCAGGGTCTTCAATCCTACTTTGCAGATGGAGAAGTTTGACAAACGATTTGAGTACATAAAAAAATGGGTCCCAGAATTTGGAACCCATCAATATCAAAAACCCATGGTTAATCACGCTTTTGCCAGAAACCGTTGTTTGGAGACGTATGGCTTGGCACTGAAAGGTGAATAATCCACCTTAACCAAAGGGGTTAATCATTCTATTTTTTCAATTCTCCGCCGCTGGCAGCCAGCAAGTAACTCTTGATAAACGGCCAAATATCGCCATCCATCACATTGTTTACGTTGCTAGTTTCTTCACCCGTTCTCACGTCTTTCACCAATTTGTATGGATGAAACACGTAGTTACGAATTTGAGAACCCCACTCGATTTTCATTTTGCCATCCTCAATTTCGGCTCGGGCAGCATTTCTCTTGGCAATTTCGAGTTCATATAACCGTGATTTCAACATTTGCATGGCGCGTTCACGGTTACCCAATTGCGAACGATCAACCTGACAAACAACCACAATACCTGTAGGTGTGTGAGTTAATTGCACTTTGGTTTCTACCTTGTTTACGTTCTGTCCGCCTGCACCACCTGAACGACTTGTATGCAATTCAACGTCTTGTGGCCTGATTTCGATTTCGATTGTATCATCCACCAAAGGATATACGTAAACACTCACGAAGGATGTATGTCGGCGAGCATTTGAATCAAATGGCGAAATACGCACCATTCGGTGTACACCGTTTTCACCTTTCAGGTATCCAAACGCAAAATCACCTTTGATTTCTAGCGATACACTTTTCACTCCGGCCACATCACCATCTTGTCGGTCCAGCTCCGTGATAGAAAATCCATTTTTCTCAGCCCACATCAAGTACATGCGCATCAACATTTGGGCCCAATCACAACTTTCCGTACCGCCAGCACCGGCATTGATTTCCAAAACACAACCCAAGTGATCTTCTTCACTTTGCAACATGTTTTTGAACTCAAGGTCTTCCACCATTTGCATCAATTGTAGATATTGTTGATGCACTTCATCGGCTGTGGCTTCTCCCATTTCTTGGAATTCCACCATCACATCCAAATCGTCTATGGCACTGGTTATTTTCAGATAGGCATCTGTCCAGATTTTTTTGTCTTTGATTTTCTTCAGGTGCAACTCTGCCTTTTTCGGCTCATCCCAAAATTTGGGATCTAGGGTTTGCTCTTCTTCGTCGGCGATTTCCGCAAGTTTCCTATCGACGTCAAAGATACCTCCTCAAAGCCTCTGCACGGCCTTTTAAATCTTTAAATTGCTCTGTATTCACGGGTGCAAAGATACAGCAATTGGAGCGGAAACCTGCTAAGACGAGCGATAGGCGGTTTCTTTGTTTTTTCGAACAGAGGGACCTAAAAACAAACGTGAATAAATCCGAATTACTGCCAATCCATCTACAATATAGCTCAATGCCACCAGCAAGGCTAGCATCCATTGATTTTCGTGGATATGACTAAAAATCAAATCCTCTCCAACAAAGGAAGGCGATATTGGAAATCCTGTTAATCCCAAACCTGCGATTAAAAAAAGCAATGCCAAATGCTTCTTCTCATGAACAATACCTTGAAAATATTTCAAGTGAATCTTTCCTTCAGACCGCTCCAATTTTCGCAAAATCGCATGGCCAATCAACGCAAAAACCACTACACCCGACAGGTACAAGAACACGTGTTCCAAGGTAAAATGTTCATTAAAAGCGACGGCGATGGCAATAAAACAGTGATTCAATACCACCAACCACCATGAAAGGAAGACATCGCGTTTTTCTGCAAATGCGCGCAGCACCATAGCCAATCCCATGGCAGCCAGAGGGAGCGACAAGATCGATGGCAAATTGGAACCAGAGATGCTCTGCATGATTAAATCGGTAAATGCAATCAGTGCAACAGGCAGAAAAAATAGGACAATGTGTTTTAGTTTCAAGAAACCCAACCACCTACCTGCGATTTTCAAAGGCGACCAAAACAAATGAAAATTAAGCTTTTCCAAATTGAATTCCTTCAAGCTTAAGATGTAAAGAGAATTCATCCAAGTTTTTGGCAACCAGTGAATTCTAGAGTGCGGCTGCTGTTTAAATTGATAAAGTTGTTCCCTGATCAAATAACTCACCACCGACGGCGACACTAACAACTGATAGGTTCTTAAAAAGGCATTCCCTGTAAAATGAAAAAGCGCTAGATTGAGCCACCCCATCGAAATTTCCGTAAAAATCAGACCGATTTGCGCAATGGAAGAATACGCAATTTGACTTTTTACAGAAGACTGCACCCGGGCAATATTGGTGGAAATGAACGCTGTGAGCAGCCCCAAAACGCCCATAAACACCCTTACACTTATTTGAAACTCTAAGAATGGATAGGTCCTCAACATCAAAAACACACCCAAATGCACGCTCAAGGATCCATAAAAAATGGCCGACGATGGTGTTGGCCCTTCCATCGCCCTGGGAAGCCAAGAGGAAAAGGGAAACTGGGCCGATTTGGCATAGGCAGAGAGCATTATCATCAAAGCAATGGCGATACCCACCAACGAATGATTGGCAATGTGATCATGAACCAAGCTTTGATCGAGCAATCGAGAAAACGTGATGTTCTCGTGCCATAGGTGATGCATCAGCCACATCGCCATGATCAACCCCACATCGCCGATGCGGTAAATGGAGAATACGCGAACGGCATTTTTCACGGGCAAATAGCGATCGCGATAAAATGAGATCAGCAAAAACGACGACATACCAAGGACTTCCCAACCTACAAATAGCGTTTCCAGATTCCCAGAAAACACCACCAAATTATAGCCCAAATAAAAGAACCAAACGGTGTTAAAGAATCGCTTGTAACCTATTTCTCGGTGTAGGTAATATCGAGAATAAACAGTAATTAAAAATGTCAACATCCCCCCTACTAACCCGAAGGTGGCTGTAACATGATCGAAAAAGAAATCGATAAAAAACACGTACCCGGTGGATTGATAGAGTACCCAATCTTTGATATCAATATTCACTGCGCCCTGCCAAACCCATAGGACCACAAAGGCCATTAGCAACAACAAATTCAATCCCACCAACCCAAACGTCCATCTAGAAATTGCGTTCTCTTTTGCTTCTGGGATCAGCAAACTCCCCAAAAAACCCAAAACGGGAATCAATAAAATCGTGTGAAGTAACAATTTCATGTTAGTGTATCATTTGAATGGGAAGATTGTCTGTTTCTTCAACAAACATGAGGGGTTCGAAAGGTTTCTGGGCGATGGATTGAGCTTGAAGCGATAGTTCCACAAACTCTCCCCCAGTAAATTCATAATACTTACCGGTAATCGGACAGCAACTCACCAAGTTAATCCATTCATTTTCAAACCATTGATAGGTATTGGGATCGCGTTTTATGACTTGTTTGATCATTGCAGGCGTCTGTTCAACAATCATTAACAATCTCAATGGATCATGAACTTCGATCATTTGGCTGGGTAGCCCTGGTCGCAAATCCCCATCGATGCCATTGGCAACACCTACCAATCCCATCACGTTGTGTGGCAATTTTGAACCGGCACCCAGTTTTTGGTTATCGACCCGAGAAAAGAAATATTCCAAATTGATTCCTCCGCAAACTGGCGCAGCTGCACGGATGATCCCATACAAAATATCGCCCGAGGTATCGGATGCAAAATCATAGGAATTGAGGAATGACCGTCGGTCCAAAAACAAACCTTTGGTCAACCTTCTGGCACCGATAATACAAAGAGAATTGGTGGCGTGATTGAGCTCTGGGCGTGGTTCAAACAATGAAACACTTCTCAGTTTCACACTTTGTAGTATCCGCGATTGGGGTTGTTTTTTTGATATCAATACAAACCTGCGACTTCGTTCCAGCGAATTGTTCGACAAGGCAACTTCCATGGATGCAGCAAATTGTGCATGCAAGTCCTGATGGCTCGTGGGCAATAGATCCTCTTCATAAAACACAATTTCATCCCTGGATGTATCGTGCAATGCACCAACGAAAAGGGTTGAATCGGGCAACTCAAAGCCTTCCGCTTTCAACTGTTTTCGAACCGCCAAATCATTGGCCATTGCACAAAACAATCGCGCGTTTACCGAGCCAGGACGACCGCAGCAAGCACCACAATCATAGGCCGAAAAATGGGGATTATTGACACTACTGCTACCATGTCCTACGATGTAAATCAGCGAGGAAAACCGCTGGGTGAGTCCCATACTCTGCAGGGTTGATTTCACAATTGACACCATTTCATCTCGGGTAAACCCAATTTGCAGACCATCCTCGAATTGTCCTTCATGTACAACGGTAAGCACACTTTGCTTGTGCATGTGTTGAAGCGATGTGGCTGTAGCCGGACTCATGGTTGGTTTGAAAATTTGAAAAAACAACTTAATTGCCGACCAAAAACCCAGAGTTTGGGCAATCAGGAAACCGGGCAACAAAGTATGCGTATGGCGATGAAAATGGGCATCCGTTTTACGCTTATCCTTCACACCCGATGCCTTTACCAAGTGTTTGGGCGTCATGGGGGCAGGACAAAGTTTCGTTTTAAACAAACTGCCCTCTGGCTGATAATAGGTAGCCACGCCAAAAAATCCTGGCGTACCAAATGTATCGCAACTGGGCAATTGAATTTCTAGGTGTCTACGCAAGCTGCATTCGCGATCATCGATGCAAAAAACCGCTTGATAACTGGGCAATTCAGCTTGATGGAGGTATGCAATGCCATTTGTTATATCAGCAGAATCGAAATTGTTCGCTCTCAAACCATCGATTCCTGCCAAAACTGACTGGTAGTGTATTTTCTCGAACGCTTTTTGCCACAAAATTTGCAATTCAAATTCCAATGGGTTTGAATTGGGCTTTCCCTTTATACCGATGGCGTTTTTGTGATGCGATAAGGGTTTGAAATCAACACCCAATTTCATGCAAAGCACATCCAATTCTAATAGGAGCTCAAAATACACAATATCATGCAGTGAGATCTTGCGCGTATCGAGCAGACCCATAGGGTTCTCTTCGATATTTGCCACGATGCCCGACCAACCTTGGTGCGCGAACTGTTGATCTATGAGGTAATCTTGAAATAGCGACTCATCGCCCACAATTCGTCGCAACAAATCTTCGAGCGTGCCGGTTTTCCGAAACAACCATTTCTTTGCTTCCGCGGTGGCGAAAAAACTCGAAAAGCTGTTTTCCTCGATGCTTCGAATGGCGTCTAAAAAGCCCATGTTTTTCTCGGGAAATTGCCAAATGGCAATTCCTTGATCGAGGTAAGAACACAACACCCGAAACAGGCTGGGATGTACCATCGAATCAAGATCGATATTCACATCTTTCATCCATACCCTTCTCAACCTCCCAATTTGGGGTTCGCCTTGAAACATTGGGCGGGTGTGTATCAATTTCTCCAGCCACAGAGTACGTTCAGCCAGGGGTTTTTCTTTGGCAATTATTTGTTCAAGAGCTTCAGGAGAAATTTCACCGCGGTGAAATTTCTCCTGAAATTCGCTGAGCGAAAGCAAAGTTTTGTAACCAAAACGTTCTTGCGCGTCCATTAAACCCTCGAAGAAGGGCCTATTTTGGAAAGCATGCAGTGTATTATGGTGAACAAAATCTTTCAAGGGCGCTTGAGCTGGCAAAAAATGCCTAATCTCCTCCAACGCTTTTGCGATGGAAGAATCAACATTTCTATGTTTCATGTCGCCCTATTTTATGTTGCCCAAGTGATCCAAACGATTGCTTTTTTCGCGCATACGTGTCGATAAAGCATGGTTCGATTTTGAGGTAGGTTTCAAAAGTTCCAAACCCAATACATCCAAATTACCACCGGCATTCTCAAAATCGTTGCTCATATGAATGAGGTTATCCATCACTGTATGGTCTACCACGTTGCATTGGGTTAAATCCAACTTCAAATTTGAGGAGGTTGCATGTTTGTCGATGTGTTTCTTAATCCCCAACCAATTCGAAAAAACCGCTGCGCCAGTAACTACGATCGTTTGTTCTTGGTTTTGGGTGCGGGCTTTGAAAGTAGATTTCAATGGAACCCCAAGAATAAACTGGGTAACCAATTTCACCAAAATACCTACGCCAATACCCACCAACAAATCGGTCATGAGTGTTACCACAATCGTAACACAGAATACAACCAATTGCTCCGGACCGATTTTGGCCATACGTCCAAATTCTCTCGGACTGGCCAATTTGAACCCCACCCCAATAAGCATAGCGGCCAAAGCAGAGAAGGGAATCAAATCAGAGAACTGCAAATCGAGCATCAAGAAAATCAAAATGAAAACGCCGTGGAAGAAATTCGCCCATCGTGTTTTTGCACCATTGCTCACGTTGGCGCTACTACGAGCCACCTCTGAAATCATGGGTAATCCGCCCAGCAATGAAGCCACCACGTTGCCAATACCCACAGCCACCAAATCTTTGTTGGCATTGCTCTTTCTGTGATAAGGATCGAGCATATCGACCGCTTTCACGGTCAATAAGCTCTCCAAGCTACCCACCAGGGCAAACATGATTACATACTTGATGAAAATCCCCGTTTGTTGAAATCCATCGAATCGCTCGTTCCAGGCCAAAGTGTGAATGAAATCTTGATCAAAGTGTATCAGGTGTCCTTTGCCCAATCCCAACCATTTCGCCAATGGAATGGCCATCGTGAGCACCACCAAAGGCGCGGGGATTTTCTTCAACAGGGGCTGTTTGATCCGTGGCCAAAGAAACACAATCAGCAAACTCAACAATCCAACTACGGCTACTTTGGGATCGATGTGCATTAAGGTGTGTGGAATTTCTGCTATCAGCTCCATCGGCTCTACAATGGGCTTGCCCAGTTCATTCACTGGATTGATACCCAGCAGCACGTGTATTTGTTTCGACATGATTATCACACCAATGGCAGCCAGCATCCCGTGAACGGCGCTCAACGGAAAGAAATCGACCAGCGAACCCATTCTGATCATACCAAAAAGTACTTGCAGCACTCCGGCAACCAGCAAGGCACCCAAAGCCAAATGCCAACCAAGTATTGAATCGCCTTGTCCAAATTCAGCCACACTGCCCGCCACAATTACGATCAATCCGGCGGCAGGACCTTTGATCGTGAGACGAGATCCGGCAAAGAATGAGACAACCAAACCACCTACCATGGCGGTCATCAATCCCATAATTGGCGGAAAATCACTTGCTTTTGCGATGCCCAAACTCAATGGCAACGCGAGTAAAAAAACCAGGAAACCTGATAGTGAATCTGCTACGATATTTTCTTTTAGCCCTTGGATACCATCCTTCGGCAATGTTGTTTTTTTGTTCATTTTAGATATTTATTTGATACTGAATGGTGAAAGTGGATTTGCGCGTAACGGTATACAAATCCGATTGAAATAACTGAATCGCGGGGCGATTGGAGAGGTCCATGGTGAGTTTGGATTGATTGCCAGGCATCAACCAATTGAGTCCAAAACTCCAATTCATGTGTGTTTGATCATTGAATCGCTGATATTGTGTGAGACACTCTGTGGCATATACCTGCAATTGACCGTGCTGTGATACTTCGCCCAAAAAATTCTGTGGCAGCAGATAGGCTTGTTGAAGGTAGGCCACTTTTCCGGTTCCAAACATCGGATAAGCATTGCCGTACTGCGAACCCGCATCTTTGGCAAGTCCGGCCACCGGAAGTCCATCTGCAGGGTTCATAATTCCGTTGAACCTCAGGTAATTCTTTCCATAATTGGTTGAAAACAGACCGAGATACAGGTGCAATGCACTGCCCTTTTGGTGGTTCAAGGGGGCGTCGTAAAACACTTCCATACAAGCAGATTTCATGGCAGCATATTGGGTATCTAACCCATTGTTTCCACTAGACAAATACCAAGTTGCGTTGCCTTGGTATATGGCGCCAAGCGACACATTCAACACTTTCTTTTTACCCAAATACGTACCTGCCATGTAGGGCGTTTTCAGGGGCTCTTGATCGAAGAAATTGTAGCCAATCATCACCTGTTGCTGCATGCGATGTGTTTTCAAAGCGAAAGTGGCATTGGGTCCGATCGCCGGCGGCACCACTCCATTCGATTGCACGGGAAAAGGATCAGACAAAACAAATCGATAGTCCCACCGATGTATTTGTCCCCTCGCCACCACACTCAATTTTCGGCTAAATTGATCTGTTTGATCTACGGTAGTTTGCGCGAACACAGGTACATCTAGGGCCAAAATTGTGGCGATGCTGGGCTGGGAAAATCTGCTCAATCCGTTGGCGATGGTTAATCCGCCCCCCAATTTCAAACGGTCGCCCAAAACGCTGTATTCGCACAATGCATCGTGGATGAAAAATGTATTCTTTCGATTGCCGTTCAAGTTGGTCATGCGATTGAAATTGTTCTGACCTACTTGAAAATATAGAAACACCTTTGGCGCAACTTCGCCATAGGCTTGAAATCGGGTTCTTCGCAATCCAATATCGGTTGTGTGCGATTGCGGCTCACCCAAAACGGTGGTGCCTGGGTTACTTTCATTGTACCTCAACCAAACTTGGTTCAGTGCATGAAATTCCCATTGTGGCTTATGATTCACAGCTACCAGAGGCACTGTGGAGGTTGTTTGCGCGAGCACTGCGTTGCAGATCAACAGCAACAACCCCATGGTTATTTTTTTTTTTTTTTTTACTTTTTTTGATTGAACGTATCTCTATTTAATAGAAATTTTGATGAACCTTGGGAAATAAAAATCCCAAAAATCATCAGCTCAACAAAAAAGCTTGAGTGCTTGCAGGGAGACACATCGCTTGCGGAAGAGATGCAAGCTAAAACTGTTGGTAATGTCGAAGCCTTCGCAGACCGACAGTTCCTGTGAAAACGTTTCGGTTTTCAGCAAAGAAGCATGGAAGGAGCAATCTTGAGCGCTAAAGGTGAAATCAATATCTTTTTCGACCAGCTCATCCGCATCAACGTCCCATTCACAGACAAAACCTGATTTTTCCAGACTTTTTGTGAAGGTGTTCGATGACAAATTGGAGATAAAAACCACCAAAAACAGGGAGAAAATCATGTATTTCAGCCCGTTCAAGTAATATTTTAGTGATTTATTCAACACTGCAAAGATACCACAGTTAACGAAGTCTTACGTTAAATTATTGTCAGAATCCATCGGCATCGTCCAAAAATGGATATTTCAATCGAAACTGCTGCAGGGGACCTTTTTCTAAAACAACGTGGGCAATACCCTCCCGTTCATGGGGTTGCATCATGTGGTCACCATCAAATCGCAAGACTTGAGAATGGCCGTTGTGGGCGATGCCTTTGCCATCGTTCCCGATTCGATTAACACCTACCACATACGATTGATTCTCGATGGCTCTGGCTTTTAGCAATGCATCCCAAGCTGGAATTCGCGCTGATGGCCAGTTGGCAACGAACAATACACAGTGAGGAATTTCATGGCAATCTTCGAGCAGTGTTCGACGTATCCAAGCAGGAAACCGCAAATCATAACAGATAAACGGTGCTATTTTCCACCCCTGAAATTCAAAGACACAAGTGGCATCGCCCGGCGTGTAGACTGATTGCTCACCTGCGAAGGAAAACAAATGACGTTTGTTGTATTGTGCCACCACTTCACCTTGATATACCGCCAAAAACCGGTTGAAGAAGGCGCCGTTTTCTTCGATGGCCAAGCTCCCGCAAATCATCCGATCTGCGCTCATCGCCTTCATCCATTGCACCGTTTCACCGTCCATGCGCTCAGCCCACTGCTGTGGGTTCATGGTGAATCCTGTGCCAAACATTTCAGGTAACACAACCAGTGAACCTGATGTGGTTTGTCCCATATGCCACTGCAACCTAGCCCTATTTGCGGCAGGATTTTCCCAATTCAGGGCCGTTTGGACCAAGTAAATATTTAGAGCTGACATAGTAAGGCGGCACTTTTATCTAGGGTATCGTCGTTTTTAGCAAAGCAAAACCGCAACCAACGTTGTGTTTGGGGTGGCTGCTGATAAAATGCACTTACGGGAATCGCGGCAACACCTATCGTTTCGATCAAATGTACCGCAAAGGCCTGGTCTTGCATATCAGAAATCGCACTGTAATCAACAATTTGAAAATACGCACCTTCGCAGTGCAACAAACGAAAACGGGATGATTTCAGGGCGGCTGCAAATCGATTGCGCTTTTGTTGCATCAATACCGATACTGACTGTTCATACTGGGGATGATTGGTTAAAAAATCGGCCGCGGCGATTTGCATGGGCGTATTGGCCGCAAAAGCCAGAAATTGATACACTTTCCGAATTTCGTTGGTGAGGTATTCGGGGGCGGTGATATAGCCCAACTTCCAACCGGTAGCATGAAATGTTTTACCAAATGAGGAGACCGCTACTGCACGATCAGCCAATGCAGGCACTTGAAGTACCGATATGTGTTGCGCGGCATCGAAGACCATGTGTTCATAGACTTCATCGCTCAGTACAATAATATCTGTATTGGCGAGTATTTCACTGAGTGCATTCCAGTCTGATTGACCAAACACCAAACCCAGGGGATTGTGCGGTGTGTTCACAACCACCATTTTTGTTTTTGGGTTGATGTGTTGCTTGAGCGATTCAAAGGGATAGGAACCATCGGCGTTCATGGACAATCGCACAGGCACCCCGCCCGCCAACTGAATAGACGGCGCATAGCAATCGTAGGAGGGATCGAACAAAATCACTTCATCGCCAGACAAAACCAACGCTTGAAAAATCGAGTACAAACCCGCGGTTGCACCTGGCACAATGGTGATGTGTTTATCTGAGTCAATGGAAAAAGCCCTACCCCAGCGATTTTGTCGGTCCGCCAACACCCCCCGTAAATTGGGCTGTCCTGCCATGGGCGAATACTGATTTTGGCCATTTCTCATAGCGCGATCCACGCAGTCGACCAATGCTGGATCGGGATTAAATTCCGGGAATCCTTGAGAGAGGTTAATGGCTTTGTGTTGGTTAGACAGTGCCGACATCACGGTGAAAATCGACGCACCTTGACCGGGTAGTTTGGAGGGATACACAAGGCGAATTTACAAATGACCGGGAAGGAATTCTTCAACCCTGAGCAAATAATATTTTTGGCAATTCCTTGGCTTAGCGATATAAAATTGACTAAATTTGCACCCCTATTTATCCTTTTCATAGGGTATGGGCCTATAGCTCATTCGGTTAGAGCAACTGACTCATAATCAGTAGGTGCTTGGTTCGATTCCAAGTGGGCCCACTAGAAAGCCTCCTCGTCTAAACGTGGGGGCTTTTTTATGCTCAAGCAACACGATTACTGGGTTTACTCATTACTTCTTGTAAAAATTTGAACACCGTTGCAAAGTAGATTAAATACCAATCACTCATGACGCCAAACGAACCATTCACAAAGTATTTTTTTGTTAAAGCATTTACAAAAATCTCAACTCTATCTTTGAAATCAAAGATAGTCCATTGATAAACGCCCAACTCTTAGAAATATACAGCCTTTTGATCTCCGGAGCCGGAGTTTCATTGGCTGCTTTTTTGGTTCTAAAGAAGGTAAATTACGACAACCAATATCTCAACTATTTATTGGCTATCATTTTGTTATCCAGCTGTTTCCATTTTATCAGAAACTATTTGATTTCATCGGGTTGGATCATGGAATTCCCTTGGGCCTATGGCTCATTCTCTATGATTTACCTGCTCGCTCCACCCATTACATATTTATACATTCGAGGGGCGCTGAACGACGAAACCAGTCTAAAACAAGTAGACTATTTTCACTTTATTGCTCCACTTGCGCAATTTCTATTGAGCTTACCCTATTTATTTAGTTCACATGAGCACAAACTATCGGTTGTGAGACAACTCAATGAATTCAACAATTTACTCAATGCCACACCATTCAATGGCATTCCCCATAAATTGTTTTTTTTATTGGTCTTCATATCCGTTGCTACATATAGTATTCTCTCCTTCCGCGAATTGTTACAACGCAAGCACGAAGAGAGATCACCTCATTTCAAGGCCGTATACAACTGGATTAGAACCGTAGCCTGGATCATGGTCTTAATGGCGGTATTGATGTTGATCAACGTTGTTGTGACATCCTTTAAAGTGGTGACTGCCACGAATCAACTCGTATATTTTGGGCCTTTCTACGAATCAAGATTGCTACTTTTTACAGTCGTTTTATATAAAATTGTCTTTTCAAGTGGATTAAGATTGGGATTACCCAATTTCGCAAAAAATATACACGTGATTCAAAATCAAGTGGGAAGCACAGACACGGAACCCAATCAAACAGAACTCAGCGCTGGGGTACTTTCAGCAGAACAGGTAAGTACCTACCAAAATATTCTCAACAATTTTTTCAATAATCATTCCGAGATATTCACTGAATTGGAATTCAATTTGGACCATTTATCCAAAGCCACGCAAATCCCTAAACACCACTGGGCCTATTTCTTTAGATATTATTCTCAAGTAGGCTTTGTCGATTTAC
>JAIYBO010000146.1 GCA_027488495.1 Bacteroidota bacterium
ATGGCCAAATCTTTGGGGTTGTGAAACTGTTCCCAGTCGCGTTCATCCCTGAACTTTACAAGTGCCTCTGTGAGTTTGTCGGTGTTTGACATACCCAACAAATATATTGATTCACAAAGCAAGTTGGATGATGCGGGTGGAGATCATTTTGTTGAGATCCACATAATGATCGGGTGGAGTGTTAACCCGCTCCAGTTCCAAGTAATGCTGTCAAAAGGCCCATTAAAAATGCTAAACCACCGATTAATGCTCCTAAATATGCGATTGCTTTCAACTTGTAATTTTGTCCTTTTATCCCAAAATACACTGATGCTATCGCAAGCAATATTCCCAATATTATTAAAGGTGGTACGTTAATCCCTGGTGAGGAACAAATAATCACAATATAGAGCGCCAAAATGCCACAAACAACTGATAAAATACCCCATATTGGACTGTCGGAGTTTTCGTAGAGCGTCCTATTTTTTTTGTTTTTGGGAACGGTTTTACTTGATGAGCTTGGATGGACGCTTAGTGATAAATGGTTGGTGCTATGTTTGTTTGTGGGGTGTTTAACAATCGAGGCAACGTAACTGGGGTTTGTATTATTTAGCTCGTTTTGAGGATTAATCAAAATAATGGTTGGTGTTTGTCCGGCATCTGCGATTGGCTGAACCGCAGTCGTGTTGATAGCACTTTCAGCGATGCTCGAAGTATGTGATTTTCTTGGCGCCACCTTTGCAGTTTTGGGGTTCAATGTTTCGTTTTTAGACTGTTTGTTGCTCCCCCATGCAATGTGAAATCCACGATTGTGGTATCGCTTGGTGATAGAGACATTGGTGCTGCAAGCAGATGTTAAAAACACAACTCCGGCAAGGATGAAACCGAGTTTTTTGGTATAGATTTTCTTCATGATGTAGAATGTTTGAGAATGCACAAAAACAGTTTGCTCCGTTAGCAATTGTTATGTCTTGACAAACTTAAATTTCTGAAAATGATTCCATTACGGAAAATCGCAAAAGGAAGAAATTGTTTTTACGGAAAATCGCAATTGCGCACTGTAATATGAGTTCACTGATTATTTACATAAACTATATCTGTGACATCAAAACCCACTTAACTCGCCAAAAGTGTGAAATTTTACATTTTTAAGTCCTTAAAAGTGTAGTGGACATACACTTTTTCGAACTTAAGTGGTATTTTTGAGTTCGAGAAACATTCCCATGGTAAGAGAAGCATACAAAGATTTATTGCGTTGGAAAGCGAAATCCAATCGGAAGCCGTTGATCATTCAAGGTGCCAGACAGGTGGGTAAAACTTGGTTGATGAAAACATTTGGTAGCACAGAATATTCCCAATTGGCGTATTTCAATTTTGAACAATCTACCATGCTGCAACAAATTTTCCAGCAAGGATTCGATGTACAAAGTATCGTCACCTCGTTGGAAATCGCCCATGGAAAACGCATCGATCCCAACAATACATTGATCGTGCTCGATGAAATACAGGCCTGCAAAGAAGCCATTACCGCACTGAAATATTTTCATGAAAATGCACCTGAATACCATATTGTTGCAGCCGGGTCTTTGCTTGGAGTAGCCATCCACAATGGGGTGTCGTTTCCTGTAGGTAAAGTAGAATTTCTTACCTTATCGCCCCTCAATTTTCACGAGTATTTGATGGCGATGCAGGCAGATTCTTTGCTTAATGCGATACAGGCCAATGATCCCAAAATATTGAAATCGTTTGGGGAGCTGCTGCGACATCACTTAAAACAGTATTGCTTTTTGGGTGGGATGCCTGAAGTGGTGTATCAATTCGTTGCCAATAACGATTTTACTCAAGCCCGTGAAATTCAATCAAACATCATTCAAGCATACGAGAACGACTTCTCTAAACATGCACCCGTAGCCCAGCTGCCAAGAATTCGGATGGTTTGGCAGTCTATAGTAGGACAGTTATCGAAAGAGAATTCGAAGTTTGTATATAGTTTATTAAGGACGGGCGCGCGGGCAAAGGATTTTGAAATGGCCATCGATTGGCTGAAAGATGCAGGACTAATTCACAAGGTAGTGCGGATATCCAAGCCTGGTATCCCGATCTCTGCTTATGCCGATTGGAGCGATTTTAAAATCTACTTGAACGATGTGGGACTGCTTGCCGCGATGGCAGGTATATCGCCACGAACCCTCATTCAAGGCAACGAATTCTTCGAAGAATTCAAAGGGGTGATTACCGAACAATTTGTTTGTCAGCAAATCACCTCCATAGGTGTGTTGGGATATTATTGGTCGCCCGAAGGGGGTACCTCGGAAGTCGATTTTGTTGTCCAAAAAGATGACCAAGTGGTGCCCATTGAGGTAAAGTCTGGCTTGAACGTGCGCTCAAGAAGCTTGCGTGTCTATTATGATAAATACCAACCAACACTTTGCATTCGCACTTCGATGGCAGATTATGAATCGCAATCCTGGATGACGAATATCCCATTGTATTCGTTTTTGCAATGGTTGGGTGGTTTAAGTGCTTGATAATGTTGCAATGTTTCAACGACAGATTTGAGACAAAGATTATTTGCGATTTCCCTTAAAAATAGTTTGTAGTTTTTGCGATTTTCCGTAAGTGGGCTGCTAGAAGCATGCGTAACCTTGAATGGAATTTAGAACAAAAAACAAAATAACAAATAATATGAAAAACAATTTGATTAAGTCGTTACTGGTTTTATTGTATGCCGGTATTAATTTTAACACTGTAATTGCACAAGGTGCATATTTTACCGTAGGAACGGGATACAATCTTCCGACGAGTACACAAACATTGGACGGAATGTCTTTTTATAACGAAACAATAACCGACAATTCCACTACTTACCAGCAAAATTATGTGTCCTTAGGAAAAGGTCTGAATGTAGGAGGGGCATTTGGTTATATTTTTAATGAACATATTGGTGCTGAATTGGGTGTCTCATATTTGATTGGATCTACATGGGAAAGTGTAACGGAGTATAATTCAAACTTTAGCGGTTCTAATATGAAATTTACCAATCAAATTTCTTCAAAAATGGCCCGAGTTAATCCTCAGATAGTAATGTCATTCGAATCAAATAGAATAACTCCCTATGCAAAAGTTGGGTTAATGCTGGGGGCGGGATCGATGACTGTAAATGGACTGCTCAATGACAATTCTAGTGTTACAGAACAAACATTGTTTTACACTGGTGGAATTGCAACTGGATTTACAACAACCATCGGGGCGAGTGTTGCATTGAATGATAAAATTTCGTTTTTTGGAGATTTAAACTTGGTAAATATGTCATATAGTCCAACGAAGGGAGTGTTGACAAAGTATACCGAGGATGGATTAGACCTTTTGCCATCGTTTGATCTCATTGATAAAGAAATTCAATTTGTTGATTCTTATGTAGAAGATGATAATGTTCAACCCGCAATTACAGAACCGGCAAAGGCTTTGAAGATGAAATTTCCATTTAGCAGCTGTGGTTTATACTTCGGTATAAAGTATACGCTCTAATTGGAAAATCAGTAGAAAGCAAATAAGAATTTTATTCACTTTGAATAAACGGCCCCATAAAATTACAAAAGCAATTTTATGGGGTCGTTTATATTGCGATTTTCCGTAATATTCCCAATCCGGATTTGCGAAAATCCGTAATGCATACCTGTTTCTATTTGATAAGTTCGTCGCATGAAAATGAATGTATTCAGATGGGTTAGCGTGGTTGCAGTTTTGCTGTGGTTCTCGTCGTGCTCCATGGAGAAGCGATTGTATTCATCAGGTTTCCATATTCAATGGAATACAAAAGGAAGCGGATCCACGAAAAACGATAGGGTAAAAGCGCATAAGCAGCCATCCTTGAAAGTGGCAAAAACGGAAATAGATACGAAATCACCATCGGTGGTAGCGGATTGTCGCGATCTAAAGGAAGAGACGTCAAAAGACGGTTCTGTTTCAGCATCGATGCGCCCAGCATTGAGCACCGGTGATCATCGCATAATAAAAGGTCAAGCGACTTATCATACCAACATCAACAGCGCTACGGTTCCTAAACCAAGAAAAGGAGAGACTGTAGAGCAGATGGCTAAGAGGAAATCGTATAAATCTCGGAAATATGGGATACTCGCTCTGTTTACCATTATTCTGTTTTATCCAGCAATTGTATTTGCAATAATTCATGTTGTTTTAAAAAATCAGGTACGAAAACTTGATCCCAATTATGAAAATGTAAATAATAGTCCTATCCCGAGACTAGGGGAAACTGTGGATGAAATGGCCCAGAGAAAAGCAAATTGGTCACTATTTTATGGCCTAGTTAGCATTCCAACAAGTGTGATCTTGTTGGGTCTAATTTTGGGGGTATTGGCGATTATCGCCAGTAAAGAGGCACGTGAACTCGCACCCAATAATACTCGAATTCAACGTCGTGCTAAAGCCGCAAAATTTTGGGCAATTTTCGGTTTTGTTGTTTTTGCGTTTATAATAGCTTGGCTAATTATGATTTCGTCGTCAGACTTTTTTATTTAATCATCTTACCAACCACAAACCTTGAGCACTTTTGACCTTTTCGGAAATTACTCAATACACTGAGTAATTTTACTCAATCTATTGAGTAATTTCGCAAATGGTTGAAATTCTTTTACTTATGGGATGACAAGTCCATTTTGGCGGACTGTCATGGCAACTACTTTTGACGATGGATCCACGGAACTTGTTTTGATTTGCGGTTTGTATTTTTGATGATTTGGCTCCATTATTGGTTTGTATTTTTCATAACTTGCCCCAC
>JAIYBO010000154.1 GCA_027488495.1 Bacteroidota bacterium
AACATGAGCACCAAAAAACTCTCTTTCTGGCAAATTTGGAACATGAGCTTCGGCTTTTTGGGTATCCAATTTGGCTTCGCACTGCAAGGTGGAAACATGTCGCGCATCTTCCAAACCCTCGGCGCCACTGAAGACAGCATCCCCATGCTATGGATTGCCGCTCCGCTTACCGGTTTGATCGTGCAGCCCATCATTGGCTACCTCAGCGATAGAACTTGGCACCCCAAATTGGGCCGTCGCCGTCCGTATTTTCTGCTCGGTGCGGTATTGAGTTCGCTCGCCTTGTTTTTTGTCCCCTACTCCAGCACCCTTTGGATGGCAGCCGGTTTCTTGTGGATTATGGACGCTTCCATCAACATCTCCATGGAACCCTTCCGCGCCTTGGTGGCCGATAAACTCCCCGATTCGCAGCGTTCCTATGGCTTTGTGGTACAGACCCTCATCATCGGTGTGGGTACTTGGGTGGCCTCAAACCTACCCTGGTTCATGAGTTATTTGGGCGTATCAGACAAAGCGCCGGAAGGACATGTCCCTGATTCCGTGATTTGGTCATTCGCCATTGGTGCGATCGTGTTCATGGGATCCATATTGTGGTCGGTATTCACCACCACCGAAGAGCCACCCGCCGATTTAGAAGCCTTCCGCAAGCAAAATGCAGAGAGCAGCGGTTTCTTCAACGGCCTCATCGAAATCGCCCACAATTTCAAATCCATGCCATCGGTGATGTGGAAGTTGGGCGTGGTGCAGTTTTTCAGTTGGTTTGCTTTCTTTACGATGTGGTCTTTTGCCACACCTGCGCTTACGGAGCACGTATATCATGCCGCGATGCCACAACACGGCGATGCCAACTTCGATGCCAAAAACGAGGCCTTCAACCAAGCCGCCAACATCATCGGAAGCTCCATGGGTATGTATGGCTTGAGTTCGATGGCGTTTGCCCTCCTGCTCACATTGATCACAGCCAAAAACGGCATCAACCGCAGACTCATTCACATGCTCTCATTGCTCGCGGGTGGATTGGGCTTCTTGCTCATGACCACTGCCAACCAAGCCAACGATGGGATCCTAAACCTGGCTTTTGCATTGATCGGTATCACTTGGGGCAGTATTTTATCCATGCCCTACGCAATCTTGTCGAGCTCGGTCAAACCAGAAAAAATGGGCGTCTCCATGGGTATCTTCAACATGTTCATCGTAATTCCTCAGATTGTAGCGGCCTTGGGCGGCATCAACTGGGCCTATAAAACCTTTCTCGGTGCCGATATCATCAACACCATGGTACTCGCGGGAATTGCATTGATTTTGGGCGCGTTGAGCACGTTTATGCTACCCAAACAGCAAGGGTAAACCCATCATTGACAAACACTGCGCTTCCCCAATCAGCGTATCACTTGAGTTTCTTCGCCAATTTGAGCATTTCACCGGCCAATTCTCTGTTCTGAGCGTCTTTGCTCTTTTTGAGCAGCTTGTAATACTTCTGTGCCAGCGACTTGTTCTGCAGCTGAAAATGACTGTATCCGAGGTTTGCCAAAACGATATCGTCTTGCGAATCCAGTGCATACGCTTTTTCCAAATAGGGAATCGCCTCACTCCATCGCTTCAACATCATGTTTGAAACAGCTAGATTCGAAATGCAAGGCACATTCTTTGGATCGATCTCCAACAGCGCCAAAGAAATCGGCTCAATCCAAATCAGTCCCAACGAATCGTCTGAATAAAACAACTTCGCGATATAATCTTGGCAGGTAGAGAACAAAAACTGTTTGCCATCTTGCAGTTCTATGCCTTTGCTCCATTGCCACTGAAAATCATTATCCACCGATTTATCAATGGCCTGCAGAATCGTTGTACCGAAGGAATCGTGCTGACGCATCAATCCAAACAAATGCACTTTCCCAAACAGCAAATCCAACCTGCGGGGAAACCGAGCGATGCCCTGGTTTAGCCAATATCTGCTCTTCGCCGACAGTTCTTCATCCATACTGGGAACCGAATACATGTATCCCACGGTATTGCCCAAAGAATCCTGAATGCTGTACGATTCTTTTCCGTTTTGGGGCGGGTTGGTCGACATTTGAATCACCTCCTTATTGGCCAAATTCAGGTAATAATTGGCATAACACACGTAGAACTCTGGATCTTGCTGTCCGATACCCGCCCACTGTGCCAAAAACTTCCACTGTGCTGCGGTATCCTTGCTGCGCAACAATTTCAAAAATGCCGTGTATTCCTCGCTAACGTTTGTTGATTTGGGCTCGCTCAATCCTTCGGTTAAACCCGCATCACCCTGTGTTCGGTTGGCTTGCGCATGGACAGGAAAAACCGTGAGCAACAGGGCGATCGCCCAGAAATACTTGAGACTCACCAGGCGTTTCATTTGCGTTTGCTTAGTAGGTAAAAGACGAATCCCACGGCTGCAGTGGACAGTCCATATAGACTCTCTGTGGGTTTATCGTTGACGAAAAACATCGCCACGGCACCGGTGGTTAATAGGAACAAAACGGGGGTAATGGGGTATCCCCATGCGCGATATCCATCGGGTTTGCCTTCGCGGAATCGCAGAATCATCATGCCCAAAACGGTGAGCATCGTGAACAAACTCAACGTAAATGCGATGTAATAAATGAGCT
>JAIYBO010000255.1 GCA_027488495.1 Bacteroidota bacterium
ATTTGTGCATGCTTGGGGGTGTACCATCCTTTCCTGTGTATTTACTGATTTTGTGCAGGCTATTTACCGACACATAAAGTAGGTCGTTGTCTTTGTAAACAATCCTCACCACCTCCTGCTTTACCCCCTGCACGTCCATTTTTTCAAGACCCGCAAATTTCCCAATCCCATGATCCATGTGGGTGACATAGTCGCCCGGCTTTAGGTTTTTGAGCTCTCTCAGCGTGAGTGAGGTTTGAGACGAATACCGTTGTCGGCCCTTGGGGCGATAGAATTTATCAAACAGCTGATGCTCCGTGGTGAAGGCAATATTCACATCCCGATCAATAAAACCTGCAGACAGACCTTGATAAACGGGGTCAAATTCCACTTGGGCTTGGGTATCGGCAAGGATGGTTGTAAGTCGTTCTATTTGGCGACTATTTTCACTAAAAACCAAGGTTTTGAGGCCTTCTTTTTTGTTTGATTGCATCCAATCGATGAGCATCGGGAAATTCCTTTTGAACAGGGGTTGAGGCTGTTGGAGAAACTCAATGATATCTGATTGTCCGATGGGGCGTGTGCCGCTACAATGAACTTGGGTAAACGATTGCAAGGCCGTCATCAGCCCTTTGGGGGTATTCCAAATTTGTTTGGGGTGTTTGGGGATGATTTCTCTGCCAAAATCCACAGCCTCTTGGTGAATTTGCAACGCTTTTTCCCAAGCTTTGGCGAGGTCTTCAATTTGGAACGACAGATCTTGGGCCACAACCACGGTTTTTGGATCGAAGTAATCGGTGATCGAAATGGTGGTTTCTTGGTTGCGTTGTTCTTGAATGTTTGGTAGCAGCGAAAAATGAGCGATTTCTTTGAGCGAAAGCTGATCATTCACATCGAAGGTTCTGATGCTTTCAATTACATCACCGTCTAGTTCGATGCGAAAGGGGTATTCATGGGCGAAGCTAAAAAGATCAACGATACCACCCCTGAGGCTAAATTCACCGGGTTCAAACACAAAATCTCGGCGTTCAAAACCATTGATTTCTAGAAATTCCATGAGAAAATCGGTATCAAGGCTTTGTCCTCTGGCGATGTCGATGGCCGATTTTTCGAGTTCGATTTTATCCACTACATACTCAGCGATGGCGGAGCAATAGGTAACAAAAATGCGTTTGTTGTTTTTGCGAAGTGCATTGAGGGTTTCGATGCGTTCTTGCACTCCCATGGCATTTTCGCGAACGGGATTGAAGGGTTTCAGGAAAGAATCGGGCAAAAAATAGATGGGTTCACCCACCAGCAGATTTTCTAGGTCTGATTTGAAATACTGGGCTTCTTCTTTGTTGGGGAGTACCGCCACGATGGGCCTTCCGGAGGAGGCATACAGGGTGGCGGTGGCGAGGGCGAAGCCCGAGCCAGCCAGCCCTTGGAGGTGAATGGGTGCGGCCGCGTGCTCCGCCGCGGCCGCCAGTGCAATCATGGGTTGTGTTTGGGCAAATGCACCCAGTATTTCTCTCGTATTCATCGCTTTTCTCTCACTACCCTGAAATAATGAGGCCCCGCTTCGCGAGGCCCCCAAAGATACTATCACCAATCCGGTTTTATCAACCCGATTACTCGCTTTTTGTGTAAGGTTTAACCCTTTCTCAACACCGCACGCTCCGCCGCCGCAACAATCGCCGCAGTGGTTAATCCGTACTTCTCCAACAACTGATCCGGCGTGCCACTCTCGCCAAAAGAATCATTCACCGCAACAAACTCCATCGGCGTTGGCAACTCCCTGCTCAACAACTGCGCAATGCTATCGCCCAAACCACCGTTCATCTGATGCTCTTCGGCACTCACCACACAACCCGTCTTTTTCACTGATGCCAAAATCGCATCGCGATCCAATGGCTTAATCGTATGAATGTTAATCACTTCAGCATCAATGCCCTTCTCAGCCAATGCATATCCTGCTTCAATCGCTTTCCACACCATATGTCCGGTAGCAAAAATTGTTACGTCTTTACCCTCATTCAACATCAAAGCTTTTCCAATCTCAAATGGCATATCTTCTGGAATAAACACTGGCCATTTCGGACGGCCAAATCGCAAATACACAGGTCCATCATATTTGGCAATCGCCATCGTAGCCGCCTTCGTTTGATTGTAATCGCAAGGGTTAATCACCACCATATTGGGCAACATTTTCATCAAGCCAATGTCCTCCAAAATCTGGTGCGTAGCCCCGTCTTCACCCAAAGTAAGTCCAGCATGACTCGCACAAATCTTCACATTTTTGTGGCTGTATGCGACACTCTGCCTGATTTGATCGTACACCCTACCCGTTGCAAAATTTGCGAATGTACCAGCAAAAGGGATCTTCCCTCCAATGGCCAAACCCGCCGATGCACTGATCATATTGGCCTCTGCGATACCCGCCTGAATGAATCGCTCAGGAAATTCATCCTTGAAGGCATCCATCATCAAAGACCCCGTTAAATCCGCGCACAAGGCAACCACATTGCTATCCAGTTTACCCGCTTCGTGTAAACCTGCGCCAAATCCGCTGCGTGTGTCTTTTTGTCCTAATATTTCGTATGATTTCATTTCTGTTAGATCGATAATTGGGTAATTGTTCCTGAATTGATTTTAAAAACTTTGTTCTTGCTGTATAATGTTCGGGTCTCACCCGCTGTGCGATAAACCACGGTATATTCACCGGGCTGCATGTTGATCATTTGTTTGGGTACGCTGCCATTCAAATCCATCACCCATTCCAATTTGTTGTCTACCTTCTGAAAAACCGCCCCTTTCACGTCTTTGCTCAAACTCAATTGCAAAACACCTGGATTGGGTATTTCAATGGTAAACGTTTGATTTTGTTTGATTTGAATGTTGTTAAATTTCAACCGCGGCACTGTAAGAATCTCTAAATCGTAACCGCCCACCAAGTACTTTTCAGTGGTATTGAATTCCTGTGCATTGATGGTTTGCATGCTATTCCCTTTCCTCACAATGGCTTGTAACCTTGGGTATTTTGTAATCCCCCCCATCTTCAACAACAAACTACCTTGCGGCGTTTGAACGGGAATCACGTTGTGACGTCCGGGGACAATCTCCACCACTTCAGACTGAACTTGCGGCTTGGTATGGGCTACTACACGATATCTGCGGATCGGATCCAAATACAAGGTATCTGGCACCCCTTTGCCATTCATGGTGTGTATCACATTTTCTACCATCGCGCCATTGTCGGCATCAAAAATGGTCAAAGGCACATCTGTTTCACGGGGCATGCCTTGATTGTCTAACAGATTGATTTGTACCGTGGTGTTGTTCAACGCCTGATTGATCACAACCCCTATGATTTTTTGAAATTGCGTGGGAGTTTCAGCGTTGAAATATCGACCAGCGCATGAATAGGCATTTCGAAACACTTCACTGTCTGTACCCAACCCAATCACAAAGGGCCTCAAAACAATGCCTTTTTGCTGCAAAGCGGTACTGATCGCACAAGGGTCGCCACCACATTCCTCAACCCCATCTGTGATGATGATGATGATATTTCTCGACGTTGGGTCTTCGGGAAAATCCTTGGCACAGGCCAACAAAGATTGCGCGATAGAGGTATAACCCAGCGGTTTAATCATTTTCAATCGAGCAGCAAACTGCTTGTGATTGAAAGGCGCAAATGGCACCTCCAGCTTGGTATCGTTGCAATCCTTTTTTTCATTGGGTTGCGTATGTCCAAAAACCCGCAGTCCCACTTCCAAATTCTCCACTGTGCGAAGGGTATCGACCATCTTGTTCATCAAGGTCACAGCCACCGCCCAGCGATTGGAATTCCCCATTTCAGTGAGCATGCTACCACTGCCATCGAGCAGAAACAACATCCGGGTTTTTTGACCGGGATATCCATTTTTCACTTGTGCCCCCGCGTTCAAAGAGAACAACAAGAACAAGAGGTAGATGCATTTTTTCATGGTTATACGTTTATGTGTTGACGCTATGTTCAACTATTAAGCCAAAGTTAATAGTCTTTGTGTTCTGTCTCTGGCAATTGAGCCAATGCTTTGGCCAACTGCTCATCGTTGGGCGCCTTACCATGCCAAGCATGTGTACCCATCATGAAATCAACCCCCATACCCATTTCGGTTTTCATGATGATCACAATGGGCTTTCCACAACCCAATTTTGATTGCGCTTGTGGCACAACCTTCATGATATCGTCCCAATTGTTACCATCCATTTCCAACACTTCCCATCCGAAAGCCAAAAACTTCGATGTCCATTCGGTCAAACCCATCACATCGCCCGTAGAACCATCAATTTGCTTTTGGTTATAATCCACGGCAACGATCATATTGTCCAATTTTCTGTGAGCAGCAAACATCACTGCTTCCCAGATTTGACCTTCTTGCAATTCACCATCGCCGGTCAAAGCCCATACAGTGCTTGCATCACCATCAATTTTCTTTTGCAATGCCAATCCGGCAGCCACACTCAACCCCTGACCCAAAGAACCGGTAGCAACACGGATACCGGGGAGGTGTTCGTGCGTTGCAGGGTGACCTTGCAAACGGGTATTCAATTTACGGAAAGTTGCCAATTCAGGCACGGGGAAATAACCACAACGCGCCAACGTGCTATAATACACAGGCGAAATATGCCCATTGCTCAAAAAGAATACATCCTCACCATTTCCACTCATGTTAAATTGAGATGGGTTGTGTTTCATAAAATGAAAATGCAATGCAGTAAAATAGTCTACACAGCCCAAAGATCCACCGGGATGGCCACTTGAAACAGCGTGTACCATACGAAGAACATCTCTTCTGATTTGGGTGGCCATGGTTGCCATTGAGGTTACGGTATAAGAGGTTTCCATAAAGGTTCAAAATTGCAGCAAATTCCCTCAGGAGTATGCACAAGTTTTCAAGAGAATCGGTTCTTGTATCAGAATCCGTTGAATCCACCAAAATCCCCGTTAATCATTCAAAGAATACGCCAAAAAATGCTTATATTTGCGGGTTCTTATGCAGTCCAAACTCTACGGCTTCTTCTATACAATGGTGATTCTAGCTTTGGCTAGCTGTACCAACTATGGAAAGGTTTACAAGAGCAAGGACAATAATGCAAAATACCAATTGGCCACTGAGCTATATGCCAAAAAAGATTATTCCAGAGCCGTTCCTTTGTTCGAACAGTTGAGAGATGCCTACCGCGGCAATGCCGATAGCTTAGAAATTGTATACATCAACACCGCCTACTCTTATTTTTACATGAAGGATTATGAGTATGCCAGTATGTTCTTCAAAGATTTCACAGACAATTTTTCAAGCAGTCCACGCATGATAGAATGCGCCTACATGGCCTTGTATTGTGACGTTTTGTTTGTGGGTGATCCGGAACTCGATCAAAGTAAAACCAGCGATGTAATCAACGCGTTGCAAACTTTCATCAACTATTACCCAGAATCAGAGTACGTGGCCAAGTGCAATACCCACATCGATGAACTCAGAAGCAAGCGCCATTCAAAAGCGTTTGACCAAGTAAATCAATACTTTGTGATGCGCGAATACAAAGCAGCCAGCGCCGCCGCTGTGATTGCCATCAAAACATATCCTGATATCCCCCAAAAGGAAGAATTGGAATACATCGCATACCGGGCACAGTTTTTGTACGCCATGGGCAGCATTGAATCCAAAAGGATTGAACGTTTAGAAAAAGCCAATGTCTTGATTGACGATTATTTTTATGCCAACCAAATGAGCGGTTTGCATTCAAAAGACGCCAAAGAAACCAAAGACAAAATTCAAAAAGAAATAACAAAACTCAAATCAATCATATGAGCAACGCGATATCCCGCAACGCAGAAACACGTGACCTGCGCCACCTCGAAAACGAAACCAGTAACGTTTACTTGAGCGCCATCATCATTTCTAAGCGTGCAAACCAAATTGCCGAAAAGCAAAAAGAAGAATTGCGCAACCGTTTGGAGCCATTCCTGAACGATTCTGATAACCTTGAAGAAATCCAAGAAAACAGAGAGCAAATCGAAATTTCCATGATGTATGAGCGTATGCCTAAGCCAACCCTTTTGGCTACACAGGAATTCGCCGATGAAAAAACCTACTGGAGAATCCCCGATGCTCCGGAAAAGCCACTGTAAAAACAAGAAAATCATTATTGGGGTTACCGGTGGAATCGCCGCGTATAAAATCCCCCAATTGGTGCGTCTTCTGAAAAAAGAAGGGGCAGAAGTTCAAGTCGTGCTCACCGAAGCCGCCAAAACTTTTGTTACGCCTGAAACATTGGCAGTCCTCTCAGAGAAACCCGCACTGTCGCAATTTTTCAAATCCAACCAAGGTGAATGGAACAATCACGTTCACCTCGGTCTTTGGGCCGATGCAATCATTATCGCCCCAGCCGGTGCAAACACACTGGCAAAAATGGCACATGGCTTGTGCGACAATCTATTAATGTCCGTAATCCTCTCCGCCAGATGTCCACTCTTTGTGGCGCCAGCCATGGATCTCGACATGTGGCTCCACCCCTCTACCCAATCCAATGTTAACACCCTACAACAAAGAGGTGTGCACATCATCGAACCCACAGAAGGAGAATTGGCCTCCGGTCTTTCGGGTAAAGGACGAATGGCAGAACCAGAGGATTTGTTCCAAGGACTAGAGCAACATTTTCAACCCACCGAAAACTTCTTCCTCAACAAACGCGTCCTCATTACCGCTGGAGGTACCCAAGAAGCCATTGATCCCGTGCGTTTCATTGGCAATCACAGTACCGGAAAAATGGGCTTTGCCATAGCAGAACAATTGGTAAACCTCGGTGCAACGGTTGAATTGGTGTACGGCTCAGTCACACAAACACCACCCATAGGATGCCACCACCATCATACCCTGTCGGCCATCGAAATGAAAACCAAATGTGAGGAACTGTTTCCAACATGCGACGTTCTCATCATGGCCGCCGCGGTAGCAGATTACCACATCAAAGATGTTGCCCAAGAAAAGATCAAAAAATCCAGCGATTCCCTCACACTTGAATTGGTAAAAAACCCAGACATTCTAAAAGAACTCTCTGATCACAAGAAACCCAACCAAATAACCATTGGCTTTGCACTTGAAACAAACAACGAAGAATTTCACGCTTTGGAAAAATTACAAAAGAAAAACCTCCATTGCATCGTTTTAAATTCATTGCAAAACCCCCAAGCTGGATTCGCTAAAGACACAAATGAAGTCACCGTTTTTTGCAACGATGGCTCTTCATTTAATATCCCTGCGCAAGAAAAAAGCAAAGTGGCAGAATCGCTATTAAACAACTTAAGCAAATGGCTCACCAAACAAAACCCATCATGATTCAAAAACCATTTATCAAAATACTGAATGTAGCGTTGTTGTTTTTGGGCGCTTGTATCACCCCGGCTTCCTTGAAAGCCCAAGAAATCAAATCCACTGTACAAGTCGTTGCGCCAAGGGTCACCATGACCGACAAGCAAATATTAATCACCCTGCAAACCGCTGCTCAGCAATTCATCAATACCCGCAAATGGACCGATGAAAACATCGCACAACAAGAGAAAATAGAATTGAGTTTGTTCATAGACATCACCGCCATCAACAACAATGAATTTTCTGGCACGCTGCAGTTCCAAGTAGTTAGACCGGTTTTTAACTCTACCTATAAGACCACCATTTTCCAATTCAACGACGAGGACGTCTCTTTCAACTACCGAGAATTTGAAAACCTTGAATATCAAGAGAATGTGAACATGAATGATTTCACTACCCTGTTGGCTTATTACGTAAACCTCGCCATTGGTTTGGATTTCGATAGCTTCGGTGAACTCGCTGGCAGTCCGTATTTCGCAAAGGCACAAAGCATCGTAGCGATGATGACAAGCAAACCCGGCTGGAATCAGGCAGATGGCAAAGGCATTCGAAACAGATTTTACCTGGCCGAAAACCTCAACAACGCCAGATTCAAAGACCTTCGATTACTCACTTACAACTATCACCGCAAAGGAATGGACATGATGTCGGAGAACCCCGAACAAGCCCGAAAGAACATCACCGAAATCTTGAAATCCCTCAAAGAAACTCAGGCATTGTTCCAAAACAGTTTGCTACAAAAGACCTTCTTTTCAACGAAATGGCCGGAGTTGGTCGAAATTTATAAAGGCGCAACGGTTCCCGAAAAGACAGGAATGGCAAAGTTCCTATCCGAAATTGACCCCACAAACAGTCAACGTTACGAAAAAATCAAGGCATGATTTGGTGTGGCCTGGATATCGCCACGGAATTCTCTGAAGCGTTATCGTCGAGGTTTGATACAGTTTCAGAAACCCCTGTCGGCTCAAAGCCCGATATCTTTTTCCTATGCAGCGAGTCAACACATGCCCTTTGCCTGTCGTTCATTGACGATTGTGTAGGCGGCATCCCAGAATCGCACATTCTCGCAATTCCCGATGGCGAAGACGCCAAAAACCTCACTGTTTGTGAAACCATTTATTCTTGGCTCCAAAACAACCAAGCTCAAAGGCATTCACTGCTGATTAACATCGGTGGCGGCGCATTGTGCGATGTGGGAGGATTTTGCGCTTCAACATATTTAAGAGGCATTGAATTCTGGAACATACCCACCACCCTCCTAGCAATGGTGGATGCATCTGTGGGGGGCAAAACCGGCATCAACTTGGGTCATTACAAAAACTATATCGGCACATTTACCCAAGCCACCCACATTTTCATTACCCCACATTGGTTAAAAACACTACCACCCGCAGAAATTTTAAGCGGTTGGGCCGAAGTCATTAAACACGCAATTTTATTGGGCGGAAAAGCTTGGGCGCAAGTTCAACAACCCATTCCAAACACAAACGACCACCAAGCTTGGTTGAGCATCTTGGAATGGAACATCAAAATCAAATCTCGCATCGTAAACGCGGATTTTGAAGAAAAAGGTGAACGTAAGTTATTGAATCTGGGTCACAGCATCGGACATGCATTAGAATCATGGAGCCTTGACCAAGGAACGCCTATTCCGCATGGTAATGCTGTTGCTTGGGGACTTGTCATCGAAACCGCATTGGCCATTGATTTATCGCCCCTGAAAGAAGATACAAAATCACTGCATGAGCAATTATCAGCGATTGTAAAAAGGCTATTCATACCCATACATTTTACCCAAGACAACATCGCGGCGTTGATGAATTTCATAAAAGCCGATAAAAAGAACCAGCAAAACAACTTGCTTTTCTCCTTGGCTTATGCCCCAGGAAATTGCCAATTCAATATCGCGGTATCGCCCGAAGATGTAATTCAAATATTGAATGACTATGTTGGCCAAGCAGATTGATCTTCCAGTAAGTAAAAGCTTATTGAACCGTGCGTTGATCGCCATTGCCTGTCAGGGAAATCTATCACAGTGGCTCGAAGAAAACGCAAAAATCGCAAACAACGGCTGCAGAGACACGAGGCTATTGATCGATGCGCTAAAAGTTAAAAACACAGATACCGATTCCGAGCATTACTTTCAAGATGCCGGCACACCCTCTAGATTGTTTACTGCCTTCGCTGCCGCAAATTTTACGGGCCCATGCAAAATCATCGGAAACAACAGCTTAAACAGCCGCAGCATTGAACCATTGGTGAGCGCATTAACTGCCATGGGGGCCGAAATTCAGTATTGTGATCAAATTGGATTTACTCCCATACTCATCCGCAAAGGCATCAAAGCATGGGCAGATGTAAGGATCAGCGCAGCGTTGAGTTCTCAATATGCCAGTGCATTGCTGCTAATTGCGCCACTTTTCAACGGCACCAAAAAGATTACAATCGTTGATGGCACTCACTCACAGGCGTATATCGATATGACCGTTGATTTATTGAATGGCATCGGCATTGAGACAAGTACAATGAGTTCTGACACTGAGCGATGTATTACGGTGCATGGCGAATATCGAAATTCAAACCACTCCAACCACTCCAATTTGTTGGAGTCTGACTGGAGTTCAGCGGCATTCTTTTACCCCCTTTTGTTGGGTATGCCCAGCGATACAAGAATTGAATTGATGGGGTTGAGGATGAGTAATTTCCAGGGCGATGCCGAATTACACAAATTGGGAACCTATCTCGGCATCAACAGTCAAAAATCGGAAAATGGCATTCTCATTTCAAGAAATCCACAGGTAACCGAAAGCATCGCATCTGCACTGACCATGTATATATCGAATGGCGACCTTCTTCAGCGCGAAGACACCCTACGGATCAACCTAAAAAACAACCCCGATTTGGTTCCCGCGATGGTTGTTGGTTGGTGTATATTGGGGAAATCAGTGATTATCGATGGCATTCACAACCTGCGTTACAAAGAGTGCGACAGGATAGCGGCGCTGCAAGACAACATCAAAGCATTGGGATGCACATTATCGCAGGTGGGATTAGACATTGAGGATCAGTGGGTATTGAATTGTTCTGTTCGATTCTTCCCTACAGAGTGCCAAATCAACACCCAATCAGATCATCGGATTGCAATGGCATTTTCAGCACTGAAGCCATGGATTCCAGAATTGAGTTATACCGATGCCGAGTGTGTAGAAAAATCCTTCCCTCAGTTTTGGGAGCAATTGAAGAAGTGTACCTTTGAGTAAGTTAATTAGCAGCGAAATGAATACGCAAAATCCCATCAACGATTCACAGAAAACAGATACCGCAAAAAAAGGCAACGGCAGCCGTAGAACATGGATTCTCGCTTTGTTAGCCATGGTTTGCACAGTGATTTCATTCATTTATCGCTACCAAAGTGGTGGATCAGACCCCGCAAAAAGTCTCTCCAAACTTGAATCTACCCAAACTGAATACCCTTATTCTCTAGACGATGTGAATCTTGTTTTAGACGACCAGCTCAAAGGTTGGAACGCCGGGAACATCGATCAATTCATGGAGGGTTATATAAAGGATTCCAGCGTGCGCTTCATCACCGATAAAAAAATCAAAACCAGCTGGCAGGAAATTACAGATTCGTATAAAAAAGGATATCCAAACAAGGATGCCATGGGAAAACTCACTTTTCATCGCGACGAAATCAGATGGGTGAACCGGTCGGCATATATCGCCCAAGTAATCGGGCGGTGGGAAGTAATTCAAAAGCACAAAGAGACACCGGTAAATGGAAGTCTCGGTTCACGAGATTTTTCACTTATGGAAATGGAAAACAAAATCCAACCCACACACGATACATTGAGCGGACGTTTCAGTTTGATATTCGTTGGAACGCAAAATGGGCCCAAAATTCAAATCGACCATACCTGGTAAATAAGGTTATGAATGTTAGTGAAGTAAGAGTCTCAAAGGAATAAGATCAACACAATGAGATCAACAGCAAGATCTACACAACATGAGTAACGCAATAAGAGTAACGCAATAAGAGTAACGCAATAAGAGTAATATAACAAGATCAACTAAATAAGACCAACTCAAAATGGCCAGAAATAGCATCGGCAAGAACCTAACCATCACATCTTTTGGCGAAAGCCATGGAGCCGCAGTGGGCGTTGTTGTGGATGGCTACCCCGCAAATATCGAAATAGATATGGAGGCATTGCAATTGTGCATGCAGCGCCGTAGACCTGGTCAAAGTGAAATCACTACTTCCCGCAACGAAAGCGATGTGGTTGAGATTATCTCGGGCGTTTTTGAAGGAAAAACATTGGGCTCCCCCATCACTATGATTATCCGCAACAACGACGCAAAGTCTATTGATTATGATAATCTAAAAAACATTTATAGGCCTGGACATGCCGATTTGTTGTACGATGTTAAATACGGCCATCGAGATCATCGCGGCGGTGGTAGAAGCAGTGCAAGAATTACCGCGGGTTGGGTTGCTGCGGGGGCTTTGGCCATACAATATTTAGAGAAGCGAGGCATTAAAATCACGGGTTGGGTGAATCAGATCTATAACATCGTTGCACCGAAACTTGAAATCACGCCCAATCGCATCGAAATAGAAAACAGTATGGTACGATGCTGGGACGAACAAACAAGTAGTGAAATGATCGCGGCAATAGAATTGGCGAAGTCAGAAAACGACAGTTTGGGCGGGGTGATTCAATGTCATATAGAGGGTATGCCAAAAGGAATTGGTGAGCCCGTATTTGGAAAACTGCAAGCAATCTTGGGTCTATATTTATTGAACATCAACGCGGTCAAAGGAATATCATTTGGTGATGGTTTTGAGGCGGCGGGCATGAAAGGCTCAGCACATAACGATGAATGGCACAGCGATAATGATGGCGTTGGTACGAGAACCAATCACAGTGGTGGTATCATCGGCGGCATGAGTACGGGGGAGGTCATCAAAATTCAGGTGGCATTCAAACCCACATCCACCATCGGTAAAGAACAAAACACAGTGAACCATTTGGAAGAAAATGTAACCATTGCAGCCACAGGTCGTCACGATCCTTGTGTATTACCCAGAGCTGTACCGATTGTTGAAGCCATGTGTGCGTTGGCCTTGATGGATTTGATAATGGAAAACCCATAGGGCCTGTTGACTAATATAAATATTGTCTGTATCTAATTATCCAATGGCAAAATTTGTTTCCCTAATTGAATTGAGAAACCAGTACTAATTACAAAAAAGAATAATCTCCCACATTATCAACCCCTGAAGAAAACCAAATGAACCGAGCCGAAATACTAGACCAATTTTCCAAGTTGTTGGATGTGATGGAAGAATTGCGCGAAAAATGTCCGTGGGATAGAGAGCAAACGATGGAAACAATCAGAACCCTCACCATTGAGGAGACGTTTGAATTGTCTGATGCCATCATCCAAAAGGATTCGGAGGAAATAAAGAAAGAACTCGGAGACATTTTGCTCCACATCGTATTTTACAGTAAGATTGCCTCGGAAACAAATGATTTCAATGTAGGAGACGTGATTGAATCATTAATTGGAAAGCTGATTCGCAGACATCCTCATATTTATGGCGAGGTGGAAGCCAATGACTCAGAAAAGGTGAAGCAGAATTGGGAACAGATCAAACTGAAAGAGAAGGGAACCAAGAAAAATGGTATTTTGGATGGGGTTCCGAAGGGATTAACTGGCATAGTAAAGGCTTACCGCATGCAGGAAAAGGCATCTCAAGTTGGATTTGACTGGAACAATCCAGAAGATGCTTATAAGAAGGTTGAGGAAGAATGGCTAGAATTTCAAGAGGCTGAAACCAAAGCCGAAAAGGAGGCCGAATTTGGAGACTACTTATTTGCTTTGATCAATTTTGCGCGGCTGAGCGGCATCAATCCAGACGATGCATTGGAATTGACAAACCTTAAATTTATCAGAAGATTCAAGTCTATCGAGAGCATTGCGGAGGCGAAGGGATTGTCATTGAACGATCTCACCTTAGAACAGATGGA
>JAIYBO010000248.1 GCA_027488495.1 Bacteroidota bacterium
AGTGCTGAATCAGCCGTAGACTTGATGGTATCTATGTTTACGTTTGCTGCAACCGTAATTTTATCCAACTTGCCTTTGTAGGTTCCGTTGAAGGCATAGGTATCAGCATTACTCTCATAGGCAGCTTTTACAGCCGCAGCAGTCAATGCGTTGGTAAACAAATCCTCATCTGCAATCTTTTTGAATGTCGATGTTGAACCTGTTCCAGTAGTTACTGCTGTAACGATGTACAATGCCCACTTGGTATCTCCGTCATCGTTTACAAAAACGCGGTCAGTAACCTTTAAGCCTGTCAAGCCATTTCTAGCGGTGGTGTCCGCTACGTTAAACGCATTCTTGGCACCTACAACCAAGGCATCTACTTCCGACTTGGAATACAATGACAAGTTGGTACGCGCCGTTCCTGCGTTTACATCAGAAAGGTTGTTTGCAATTTTTACAACTTGGGCATCCAATGCTCGTGTTGCAAGGTCAGCCGATAGGCCTTCGATCTGTTTGATTTTAATGAATTCGCTCATGGTATTTTATTGTTTGTTAGTTGTTTGCAAGGGTTAAATACTTGATATAAACATGGTCTGTTGGCTCCAAATTGAACCCTCCATGCCAGTTCAATGTGCCTGAATCAATGTCAAAGGCACTGTTAATTCCGTAATCGTAAATGGCGCCGTTGACCGCTAGAAACAACCCTTCTGGATCGTTCGTCTTTAGGTCAATGGAAAACTCGGTTTGGCCGCTTTCATCCACGCTCATGGGGATCTTTTGCCAGTCCGCCCTCCAGGTGCCACCACCGCCAATATCACCCTGGGCATTGTTGATGCGATAGCTCTCTCCTTGGATTACAATCTCATTGTTGATGGGGTCTCCCAGCATCTGCAAAATTTCACGAATCGTAAAATTGATTTGCTCGCCGGTTCTAATGTGAGTAAGTGTAAATGCCATTACTTTTTCTTTATCCAGTTTTTATAGATGTATCTGCCTGTCAAAAAGATTATGGCTGCTGAGGCAAAGGAGAATCCTGTTTTGGCAAGAAGATTTTTTTTTTAGCTACTTCGAGAATCGTCTCATAAATCGAGATCAACCCTTTCATGTAAACCGCCCTGTTATCGCCATTCTTTTCAGACAAATAAGGACTGTATGAAATCTGTTTTGCATACTCCTTGTAGTTGTATGAGGCCGCATGTGCTGCCTTGTATTTTGAGGAAATCAAACGGGCATAATCATAAAAGCTATCCTGAGCTGTAGGGTAAGTCCTGAACTTTAGCTTGTATTGATTCTGCGCTTGATATACTCCGCCTTTCCAAAATTCATTGGGCGTCCCATAGGCTGTAATGCCAAAGAAGTTTTTGTGATTCTTTGAAATGCCCGATGTTCCCCAAGCACTCTCATAAGCACCTTGGGTTAAAATCACCAATGGGTCCATTTTGAATCTTTCACCAGCCTTTTTTGCAAAGGGGTAATTTTGGATGACGTAATTTTCTGTTTTTGTACTCATGATTGTTCTTGTAATTGAATGAATCGCTTATCTACCCATCTTAGGGTATTGTCAACTGTTTTAAATTGTAAAAACTCGCCCTTGCCGGTATTGATACTCATGATCAGCTTACCCAATATCATATTGGGCTGAGCCAATGCAACTGGAAGCAAATGCTCGTTTAAAACCGGCGTATTGATTTTGGTCAATAGCCTGGGCATTGGAATTCCTTTGAGTGTAAAATAATCCTGGGGTTTCATCCAACCTGTAAAGCTCTTGGTCGCAGGATACGCATCGTACATATTCTTGTAGTAGGGTAAAATGTCTACGTACAATGAGGAACTAGAAACCCAAAAGCTCACGCGAACCTTGTTCTTGCTTTTGTAAGCTGCTGGTGCGCTTGCCGCGTTAATCACATAAGCCACTTCAATGAATTTGACATTGTTCACCTCATCAAACTGTTGCCGGCCTGTTGCATAGCCCAAAAACTCGCCAGGCTTTGCTTGCCGGATGATATTTTTAGCGGAGAATACCTCATAAAACGCTCCATGGTTGGTTGCATCAGGGGAGCTTCTCAACGTCACCGCCTTTTTGGCCACCACCAACTGATTGGCTTTGGCAAATTGCACCGCTGCGCTCCCGCCATTTGAGGTATCTTTCTTGGCGTTGGAACTCACAATGGTCAGAAATTTCTGGTAATCACTGGCCGACAACTCACCTTGCAAATCATCCAACAAATTATCCTGATACAAACTCTTGTAAGCAGCTTGTACACTATCCAAATTGGTAATGGTCTTAGCTGTATCCAAAACCGTATCCGTGTTGGTGGTGTCAAAGCTCATCATCCAGGAAATCCCCGTCGGGTTCATCGCTGACCTCAGGGCCATTGCTTGCCTAACTTCTGCACTGTCATCCGCCTTATTCTGAGCATCCGATTTATTCAATGCAGTAATGAGGTTTTTACCCAACCGATACGTCAGATAAATACCGCCAATAACCAAAACGCCATTCACAATCTTGGATTGGTTATTTTCAACTACCTGAAAGAGTTTTTCTTTGGTGGATGCCATGTGAGTTTGGATTAAATCATGCTTTTGATTTTCAGTTTGACCAAGGGCAATTCGATCTTTTTTGAAATCTTAATCACATCTTGAGCATTGAAATTATTTGCAATCGTTTGCAGTGCCTTTTGCACGTGACGGGCTTCTTGGTCCGATGCCACGACAACTTGAACTAATACATCTTGATTTGCCATTTTATAAAGGATTTACGGGTTTGGGTTGTGTGATAAATTGTAAAATGCGTTGAAGGTTTGAGCGGTCTTTTTCGATTTCCGAAAGCATCAAATACATCGTTCCGAGCTCCTGATTGCTCATGGTTTTACAAAACGATGCGATCATTTCAAGGATGGTCTCTCGCTGGGTATCTTTTGGCTCTGTTTCATCCTCTTTTCCTTGCTCTATGGATTTACCATCTTGGTCTGTTCCTGCCAAAAAATTCATGGCAGCGCCCATAGGTGAATTTGTCAAAAACCTAGCAAGACCGGGAAGTGCCATGCCTATGATGTTGGAATAATATTCCACCTGCTTTTTTGCATCAAGGGTGTTTTGCATGTCCTGCATTTGAAATTCCAATTCCTCGTTCTCAGATTGCAGGCGTTGAAGTTCCGCAGCCATTCGCTCCAGTTCTTTTGAACGCTCCATTTCTGAAAACTTGCGCTGCACCAAATCATTGACCTCGGCCTCGCCCAATCCGGTGTAACCAAGGGCTCTAGGAATTTCTTCGTCCACATCTGTCCACTGAAAAGTCTTTGCCCAAATCAAATTGCCTGAATCCAAGTCTTTGAATTCGACTTTTACCTTGTCCGGGTTTTCAGATTTGTCATAGTTTCTTACCAGGTGTGAGAAATTGACCACATCGGCCTGATCTATGCTGTTCAGCTTCTTACCATTGCGGTAGAAAACGGCATTAAAAACCACATTCATGTGACCCATCTTAGGGAAGGTTTTAATCATTTTCTGACTTACCTCTATCAGATGATATATCTTTCGTTTGCTCATTACACCTTGACAATTTGTATAAACTCTATGTTGGGATATTCTTGGGTATTTGCTGGCAGCTCGATGGCCACTAGGCCACTGAACTCTTCTAGTCCCTCCAATCCATTTTGGGACGTGAGGATTTCCAAGGCATTCGTATCTGAAATAATACGAGTACCGATGGGAAGTGCGAATGAATTGGTCAGCAGCAGGTACTCGTTGTATGCTTCAATCTCATACCTGAATGTGCCCGGCTTTGTCACTACGTTTTTGAACCGTTGCAACTCGATGCCGATAAGCCGCTGCTTAAACTGCTGGTGAATATGAATTAAATGGTCGAACATAATTGGTCAGGGTTTAAT
>JAIYBO010000118.1 GCA_027488495.1 Bacteroidota bacterium
GATTTCGTTAGGTTTTTTTTGTTAATAAGCGAATTAAGGCCTTTTTCTAGTGATTTCCAATTGTTGGTTGTTTGATTTTTGATAAAAACAGAAAGTAATGACGGCAATATTACCTTTGTAAATATGTCGGGACTCATCGCCAAGAACAGTTTTTGGGCTTCCATTGTAAATTACAGTGGGAGTTTGGTGGGATTGTTTACCACATTTTATTTGTTTCCCTTGGTGTTTACCACGAGTGAAAATGGGGTGTTCCGACTGTTTATTGAGATGGGGGCGCTCTTGGCGGGTGTTGCTCAGTTGGGTACGGGTTATTCGATTTGGAAATTTTTTCCGCGGTTTAAAAACGATTCCGGTCACAATGGAATTGGGTTTTGGTTATTGCTGATTCCATTTTTGGGTTTTCTGCTCGTGGCGGCCATGTTGTTGTTGGGTGAACCCTTGGTTGTAAAGTATTTGATAGAAAACAGCGGTGATTTTTTACCTTACTACAATTGGCTCATTCCTTTTGTCTTTTTCTTCGTGTTCAACACGGTGTTTGAGATTTTTTCTGCGGCCTTGGGTAAAATTGTATTTTCATCATTTCTGAGAGAGAATGTGGTGCGTATTCTGTTGGGCTTGTTGGGTTGGCTTTACTATATCGGTACGGTGGATTTTGCGCAAACCATGTATTCGATTTCAGCGGTGTATGGCGTTGTCATGGTGTTGAATTTGCTCTTCATTTTGAAGAATACTAAAATGTCGTTTCAACCCAATTTGGCCTTTATCCATGAGCAAACTGGAATGAAAGGGGAGTTTTATCGTTACACGGGGTACTTATTTTTAACCTATGTGGCGATGTTGGTTTTGCAGCGCATGGATTTTTTGATGGTGAGTTCCATGAAAGGCAGCGCTGAAACGGGTATTTACGCAATTGCTGTGAATATGGCGGTGTTAATTGAAATCCCCACCCGGAGTATTTTGCAAATTGCCAACCCCAAATTGTCTGAAGCCATTCACGAAAACAATCGAACAGAAATTGAACGGTTATACCAAAAAACCAGCCTGAATCAGTTTATCCTGGGCGCATTGGCTTTGCTGTTGATATGGGTGAACATAGATGTATTTTATCATTTTATGCCCAATGGTAAAGTGTATGAAGTGGGTAAATGGGCGGTATTTTACCTCGGCGTGGGTAAGTTGTGTGTGCTGTTGCAGGGGAATTCGGCCGCGATGCTCATTTTTTCGAAGCGATATTATTTGTCGTTGCTGATCAACGGTGTATCCATAATTGTAGGGGTGTTGCTGAATCAATATTTGATTCCCATCATGGGTATAGAAGGCGCTGCGCTCGCTACGGGTGGTGTATGGTTGGCTTCGGGAGTGGTGATGGCGTTACTGATATACTCTGTTTATGGAATGCAGCCCATTACTCGTGGTGTTGCCATGAGTGTGTTATTATTCGTGGGTGTATTTTACATCAATTACCTATGGGAAGTGGGCGAAAGCAATCTCCTTTGGATGTCGGCCCTGAAAACCATGGTTCTTTTGGGCGGTACGATGTTTTTAATATTGCGTTATCGAATCAGCGAAGATGTTCGTAGCATGGCCAAAAAGATGTTGGCGCCGCTTGGGATTCGATTAAAAGATTGATGCGAAGAATTCTTTCAGAGACTTCCTTGTAAATGCATCCACGTATCCACCTTCGGTGATATTGATGACTTGTTTTTTAATTTTTTTGGCGTATCTCGCCGTTTCGTCGTAGCCAGTATGCACTTTTACCAAGCTGTGAAACAATTCATGCAAACGGATTTTGCCCGTGGTGCCGTCTGCCTCTTGTTTGAGTAAGGGGTGCTTTTTGTTTTCGTCGGCGTAAAAATGGGATTCAGTGCGGATGATTGTATTGTCTGTATCTACTTGAATGTTGATGTGGAAATCATGGTCAACCCCGGTGAGGAAAATCCGCTCGAAGCCCGATTGCATGGCGTTGAATATGCATGAATTCACAACGTTTTCGCACTGTGGGCTGCCCAATCGCATCGAATATATCCAATTTCTGAAGAATTCGTGGCCTCGAACAACGGTGTAGTTATAGGTGACGAATTGGATGTTGGGGTTGTTGAGATTGTTAACGATATAGCAATTGCGATAGAGTTGAGGTACATAGAAAACCATAGGCCAATCCACTTTTTGTAGTTCTTTCCAAGTGTCGTTGATCATGCGCTGTGTTTTTTCAAAATCAGGTTTGAATTGGGCGATGGGGTGTTGACTTGGGTCTTGGAATACCTCTTTGGTGAACTCGAAAAAATACATATCGAGCATGAGGTAGTACTTGGGTTTGAGTTGGAAGAATTCTGGTTGGCAACTGAATTTATTTACCGCAAAAAACTCAATGCCGTGGTTGCGCATTTTTTGAATGCCGTATTGGTTGCATTGGTCGATGAAAGCCCTGGCCGATGGGCCATTGGCGATGACAACAACCTCTTTTTCTTGTGCTTTGAATTTGGGGAGAAACCATTTGCTTTTGATGGCCACTTTGGCCAAGGTGAGCATAGATTGGATGGTTTGGCTGATCATTTTGGGGTTTACAGATTGAATTTTGCCAAAACGTGTGACATGGCACCGGCGCGTGTTAAAATTTCTTCTACAAACTCTCTGAATGCGCCTTCGCCACCAGATTTCCTTGTGACGCAATGAACCAAAGCTTGAATATATTCCGGAGCATTGGCTGGGGCCGCAGAAAATCCAACGGCTTTCAATAATTCAATGTCGCCCAAATCATCGCCAATGTATGCCACTTCTGAGAGTGAAATTTGAAGTTCATCGCACAGTGTTTTGGCTACGGATAATTTGTCGTTGATTCCCTGGTACAAATAGTCCACCTTTAATTTTTCGGCCCTTCTTTTTACGATTTCGGTGTCTTCGCCTGTGATAATTCCCACCGGGATTTGCATTTGCTTACAAAACAACACGCCTGCGCTGTCTGTGGTGCTGAATTTCTTCCATTCATTGCCAGTTTGGTCGTAGTACATGCCTGCATCGGTCCAAACACCGTCGATGTCGGTGAGTACCAATTTCGGGAGCATATGTTGAATCATGGATGGTTAATTAGGCGATGTGATTGGAGTAAATGATTTCGTTTTCCGGGATGGTGCTGCTGGCGATTTTACCCACGATGAGGTTTTTTTCATGCCATTTAAATCCATCGCCAGGAGAAAGAAGGTGGAGGTCTGATTCTTGGATGATTTCACCCGCGGCGATGTGCCTATTTGTGGCGATGGATCTTTCCAGTTTGTGCTTGGCGCTCACGGTGGACTCGGCGATAAAAACGTCTTCGGTTCCCATGGATCTTTCGATCAAACGGATGTCGCGAACCATTCTCTGTATGCCTTCCACTCCCAAAGAACCGGCTTGGTCTGTGCCTTTCATTCTGCGGTCTAGTGTGATGTGTTTTTCGATGATTTTAGCACCCATGGCCACTGCGGAAACTGGTGCGCTGATGCCAATGGTATGGTCTGAATAGCCAATCGCAAAATCGGGGTAATGCTTTTGTAATGCCTTTATTGATAAAAGGTTCGCATTTTCGGGCCGAGTAGGGTATTCCGAAACGCAATGCAAAATGGAGATGTTGCTGTGATGTTTTGTGATGGTTGAGAGCGCATCGTCAATTTCTTTGTAGCCGCCCATACCCGTAGATAGTATGATGGGGATCTGTGTTTCGGCCAATGCGTTGAGCAAGGGTAGATTGGTTAAATCTCTGCTCGCCACCTTGAGTTTGTCTGGCATGAAATACTTTGTGATACTCAAACAACCAATTGCGCAGAGAGTTTCCACGAAATCTAAGCCCAGGGCTTTTGCGTATTGGTAAATCTCGAAATGCTGTTCGTCGTTCAGTTCAAGCTTTTCACGGTGTTCACCATAGGTTTTTCCAAAAGAGTGAGGGGAGTTGTATTCTCTCGACATTTGCGATGCCGACAGTTCTTGGTTGAGGTCGCGTTTGGTGAGTTTTACCGCGTCCATCCGGGGTAAATCCATGTTGAAGAGTTCTTCTGTAATGGGTCTGGCGGCGGCATCGATGATGAGTTTGGCAATGTCAACTGAACCATTGTGGTTCTGTCCAATTTCTCCAATGATGTATGTATGGTTGTGCGACATGCGATTATTTTTGGTATTTGTTGATTTGATTTTCCATCAAAGTTACCCAACTTTTTTCACTTAGTAGCAGTGTGCGCTGTTCGGGGAAGTCGAGTTGGCTCAATCTTTCATAAGTTGCTTGGCAAAAGGCCCAATCTTCGGCATCGTCTATGGTAAGGCGAATGGAAAGGAAATTGGGGTGCCATTCGGTGGGTATTTCGATATAGGAAATGTTGAAGAGGTTTGGATTTTCATATACCCCAATGGTTACGTGTTCGTTGTACCATGGGTTGTTTTGCGTTTCAACGGCATTGAGGGCGCCAACTTTCACGGCTTCTACAAATATGCCTGTGTGGTGTTTGATTCCAGGTTTGTTTTGGTGGGCGTAACTGATGTAATCGGCCTGAGGGAGTTCTGTTGTTTTTTGGATGGTTTGGTCGATGATCCAGTGACTCAAGTAGGGGTTGTCTGCACAAATTCTGAGTATAAATGCATCACTGGGGATTTGGAAATGCTTGGCGGCTTCAGTAAAACGATGTAAAACATGGTTTTCATCGCCCCGAAAAACAGACAGGTTGAGTTGATTGGCGATTTCAACGAGTGCATCGTCTGACGGTTGGTTGGTAGTGAGTAAAACCGGGGTAATGTTGTGCGTTCCAAGCCTTGAAACAACGGCCTCCAAAAGGGTTTTGCCATCGGGCAATTGAAGTGCCATTTTACCGGGTAATCGCGATGATCCCATGCGGGCTTGGATGAATGCAAACATGATTTTCAAAGGTAAACAAATATCGGGGTTGCTGAAGTTCTGCGTATGTCGTTTCTTTGCGCCCGTTACACTATGTTAAATTTAATCATTTTTGGCCCTCCGGGCGCGGGGAAAGGTACCCAAAGCGAAAAATTGTTGAGTAAGTACAATTTGCAACACATTTCAACGGGTGATTTGTTGAGGGCGGAGCGCAGTGCCGGTACCGAATTGGGAAACCAAGCCAATGAGTATATCGCCAAGGGAGAATTGGTGCCTGATGCCGTAGTGATTGGCATGGTGAAAAATTTCATGATCGCCCATCCAGAAGCCAAAGGGTTTATTTTCGATGGATTTCCAAGAACCACTCCCCAGGCCGATGCATTGGATGTGATGTTGGCCGATTTCGGTGCATCCATTTCAACCGTTTTGGGTTTGGAAGTGAATGAGGATGAGTTGGTGAAGCGTTTGTTGTTGAGGGGTCAGAGCAGTGGTCGGGCCGACGATCAAGACGAGTCTACCATTCGCAATCGCTTTCAAGAATATTTGAATAAAACCCTGCCGCTTCAGGGTTATTATGAAGCCCAGGGCAAGTATCACGGAGTGAATGGCATTGGAGAGGTAGATGCAATTTTTGCCTCACTTTGCGTGCACATGGATGCGGTGAACGGATGATCCGGTCGTTCCCACCGTCTGTGAAATGGGTGTTTTTAGACTTAGACAACACCCTGTGGGATTTTGACGGCAATGCCAATGAGGCGTTGAAGGAATTGTACAAACGACATCGCCTTCATTTACATACAGATTACCATGTAGACCAGTTTGTGGCGCTTTATCAAGACGTGAATGCGGCTTATTGGAAGCGTTATGAGAAGGGTGAAGTGAGTAAAGAAGTTCTTCGAAGTGCGCGATTTACTGATACTTTTGATTTGATGGGCATTCCAGCGGCGATTCAACCCGCTGATGTTTGGCAAGAATACTTGGATATCTGTCCGATCATGACCCGCCTCATGCCCAATGCCTTGGAAGCTTTGCAATTGCTATCGCAGCGATTTAAGTTGGCGCTATTGACGAATGGGTTTGAAGTGACCCAAAGGATTAAAATTGAAGCATCGGGTATTGGAGAATACGTAGACTTTATGGTGACCTCTGAAGCACTTGGAGTAGCCAAGCCGAATAGGGATTTTTTCAATCATGCCATGGTAAAGGCGGGTTGCAAATCAGATGAAGTGGTGTATTTGGGCGATACTTGGGATACCGATGTAGAAGGTGGTATGGGGGCTGAATTGCTTACCTATTGGTATCATTTGGGCGAGGGCGAAAGGCAGTCGGAAAATGTGTTTTTCGGTGGAACTGTGAAGGACTTGTTGGCCTTTGCGAGATTGTAATTTTTTTGTTTGAATATTGAATCGGGATGCTTTACATGGGGCATCTGATTACTTTTCCGTATTTTTGTAGTAATGAAAAATACGTTGAATCGCATCGGCGCCTTGTTGGGCATTGTGTTTTGTGGTGTTGGATCTGTGCTGGCTCAAGGCTTTGAGTTGGAAAATGGCAAGGCTGAACATACGTTTTATCCCAATGCAGATATGCCGGTAGATTGCGCCATTCATTTTAAAAATCTGAAGAAAACGGCTATCGTATTTGCTTATGAAAAAGTGAGCATCGACTATCCAAAAGCATGGGACGTATCTTTTTGCGACAACAGAAACTGTTATGCGGCATTTTTGGACAAGGATACCATGTCGAAAGTAGCGCCCAATGCAGAAGCTTCTTTAAAGATTACTGTGTTTCCGAATGGTAAGGCCGACACTGCGATAGTGAAATACGCTTTGTGGGATTATGAAAATCCAAGCGACAGAGATACAGTTACTTGGAATATCTACATTCGTTGGGGAGCCAATACTCAATCATGGATTACTGATATGGCGATGTCTTATCCCAATCCAGTGGCTGATGTTTTGCACATAGTGGGTGTGGTTGATGCCACGGCCCAGGTGTTCAATTCAACGGGTTCATTGGTGAAGGTAGTTCAGGTTCAAAACGGAGCCTTGAATGTGTCTGATCTATCTGCCGGTGTTTACACTTTGGTGATGCCATCTACTGCCGGACAAGCCAAGGTGGTTTTTGTTCGTAAGTAAAAAATAGCCCGCTGGAAATACGATGTTCGGCGTTCCAGTTTTTGGTTATTTGATTGCAATTCTGTTTGCAACGCTGATTGTTGCTTTTCAATATTATCGTCAGTTAAAAGAAATTGGTTTCGGGAAGTCGTGGTGGTGGCTTGCAGCATCGTTTCGATGGGTGGCCCTTGTGGGGCTGGTTCTGTTGTTTTTCAACCCGTGGTGGATGAATGAAAGCGACCAAGTTCAGAAGCCCATTGTTTTGGTCTACACCGATGCCAGCGCATCCATTTCAGACAAAGATTCGGCGGTTTGGGGCAAGGCCTTACAGGGAATGTCGACCAATGCAGAGATTCGAAAATATGTCTTTACCCAAGATGTTTTGTTGGGTGATTCGGTTTCCGGGTTGGATGCATATCGAACCAATTTGGGTGCGGTTGTGCAACATGCAAATGGTTTGGCAGGCAGCGAGAATGTGGCGGGGGTGTTGTGGATGACAGACGGTATTGGCAACTCGGGGAGGGATTTGAAATTTGAGAGTTTTGCCCCGGGTGTTCCTGTGATTTCGGTGGGTGCGGGCGATCCATCTTTACAAAAGGATGTTTTGATTGAATCCGTGAATTGCAATGAAGAAGTTTTTTGGGGCAATCGGTTTGTGGTGGAGGTGTCGGTGAAGTCCAAGTTGTTTAAATCTAAGGGTTTAACGGTACAATTGACAGCGGGTAATCAGGTGATGAATCAGGTTTGGTCGCCCCAGAATACCCTGGATTGGCGAAGATTTTCGTTTGAAATCAAGCCCATTGTAGTGGGTATGTTACCTATTACAATTGATGTTTTGGGTGCTGAGGGCGATGTGAATGTTGCCAATCACAAGCGATCGATTGCTGTGAAAGTGGTGGATGATCGAAAAGAAGTGGCGTTGGTTTTTGGATCGCCTCATCCAGATATTTCTGCCATGAAGGCGGCGTTGGAATCGGGCGGACAGTTTGCGGTAAAGTCTGTGTATAAGGAGAAGTTTGATGGAAAAGCGGATGTGATGATCTTACATGGCTGGGATTTTCAATCGGCGAAAGATGTGGAAAGGGTGAGCGGATGGTTGAATTCGGGGAAAGCCGTTTGGGTGTTTTCTTCCCCATCGCAAAATGAAGTGAATTGTGGTAAAGCGTTGAGTTCTTCGGTTAGTACTGGAGGCCTTTCTAGGTCTTGGCAGGAATCGCAGGTGGCATGGAATCAGGATTTTACGGGCTGGACGTTGGATGAGCAAGAGCAAAAACAGTGGTTGAATTATCCGCCGGTGGCTGTGCCGATATCGAAAAGTTCATTGAAAGAGGGGATGGAGGTGTTGTTGTTTCAGCGCTGGGCAGGGATGAAGACTTCGGTTCCACTGATGGTGCAATGGCAAAGTGAAAATGGGGCTGCAGCTCAATTTTATGGTGAAGGGTTGTGGCGATGGCGGATGCAAGAGAAATCTTCCACTGGGGAGGCCAAAGTGTTTGATGCTTGGATGCGAAGGACAGTGGGTTTTTTGGCTATGGGTTCGACCCGAAAAAAATCGATCGAAATTGTGATGAGAGAAAATGTGGTCGACGTTCGCGATAAATCCGTGGTGAGGGTTTTGTGCAGAGATGCTTCGGGTGCATTAGACGATCGGGTAGATCGAGGATTGGAATTGGTGAATGAGTCGGGTGTTTCGAGGTCGTTGAATTTGACAAAAACCAGCGGTGGGTGGACATCTGTATTGCCTTCGGTGGTTGAGGGCGCGTATCTATTGAAAGCCAATTGTAAATCCATGAAAGCGGTAGATGAGAAACGCTTTGTTGTTGTGAATCAGCCATCGGAAATGTTGAACACGCAGGCCAATCATGATGTGTTGAGGGATGTTGCGAATAGAACTGGGGGTGCATTTTTGACATTGAATCGCATCGCTGAGTTGAACGAGTTGATGGAGAATAAAATGGTCTTAAAGCCGGTTTTGACAAGAAAAACAGAGAACATGCATTGGTGGAATTCGGCCATTTGGCTGTTGGCTGTGGCGATGATGTTTGGGGGAGAATGGTTGGTGAGAAGGCTTTTGGGTAAGTATTAAACACAGATTCTTTATTCTCGATTTCTATTACGAACTTTGTGGCATGGCACGCATCGTTGTAGGTATGAGTGGTGGGGTGGATAGCTCCGTGGTGGCTTTGTTGTTGAAAGAGCAGGGGCATGACGTGATAGGCCTATTTATGCGGAATTGGAACGATGCCAGCGTAACCTTGGAGGATGAATGTCCATGGATCGACGATTCAAGGGATGCAATGTTGGTGGCGGAGCATTTGGGTATCCCGTTTCAGGTGTTGGATTTGAGTGAGTTGTACAAGGAGCGGATCGTGGATTACATGTTCGCCGAGTATGGCCGTGGCAGAACTCCCAATCCGGATGTGTTGTGCAATCGTGAAATCAAGTTTGATGTGTTTTTGGATGAGGCGTTGAAGTTGGGGGCTGATTTTGTGGCTACCGGACATTACGTGCGAAAGGAGTCGGTGGAATTGAATGGTGTGACAGAGTATCGCTTGATGAGTGGTAGGGATGCGAACAAGGATCAGAGTTATTTTTTGTGTCAGCTCAATCAGTTTCAATTGTCGAAGGCGTTGTTCCCGATTGGCGATTTGGAAAAAAGTGAGGTTCGGCGATTGGCAGAGGCCGGTGGATTGGTGAATGCGGCAAAGAAAGACAGCCAGGGATTGTGTTTCATTGGTCACGTGAGATTGCCTGATTTTTTACAGCAGCAATTGAGTGTGAAGGAGGGCGATGTGATTGAGATCGACAGGGATTCGGAAGCGGTGATGGCTCATAAGGAAAGGGTTTTACGGGGCGATGGGATAGATGATCCAGCGGTGTGGCATGCGCAATTTCAGCGGGGTGATGGTAAGGTGATTGCAAAGCACAATGGGGCGCATTTTTATACTCGCGGACAGCGAAGGGGGTTGCAAATTGGCGGTAAGCCATTGCCATTGTTTGTGTTGCAGACGGATGTGGAGGAGAATGTGATTTATGTTGGTCAGGGCGAGAATCACTGGGGTTTGATTTCCAGTGGGTTGTTTGTTCGCCATGATGAAGCGCATTGGGTGAGGCCCAGTTTGAAAGAGACTGTTTTGGATGCTTCGGATTTGGCATGTAGATTTCGTTATCGACAAGCCTTGGTGGGTTGCAAATTGTTAGAAATTGAAGGCGGTTTTCAGGTGGTTTTTTCGGCACCAGACAAGGCTGTAACGGCCGGTCAGTTTGTTGCGATTTATTGGAACGATGAAATTGTTTTTAGTGGTGCAATTGCCTGATTGTATGGCAATTGTCAATAAATAGCTAGAATCCTCCATTTTTTTTGAATTTCAGGCAACAAAATTGGTTGATTTGGCGTTATGTACTCTGTACATAACACGAACTATTATTTAGCATGAAATTATTATACAAAATTGCTTTCATTTTCATTTTGGTTTTGACTTTTGGAAGCACAAAGTCTTCAGCACAGATTACTTCAACGGGGAAGACCTTTTACATGAGTTTTATGGAGATGGAAACCCGAAGTGGTGGTTTACCCGATACGTTGTTGTTGTTTGTGACGTCTGAGGTGAATACAAGTCTGGTTTTGGATAATCCCCGGGTGGCGGGATCGAATCAGACTGTGAATATCACGGCGGGTAAGGTGAATCGCATCGAGGTTGACAGAACTTATTATTACCCGGTGGGGTCTGAATTTGGCGCCGCGGATATCAATAGTAAAAAGGGGTTGCGCATTGTGGCCAAGGACCCTGTGAATGTGTACTGTTTGAATTTGGAATTGAATCGTTCTGATGCCAC
>JAIYBO010000177.1 GCA_027488495.1 Bacteroidota bacterium
CGAAATCCCAGGTCATTTTAGCGGTCAATGGGTTGGTCTTGTTGGTGAACACCAAATCCTGACCCAAACAAGCATTCGCCTTGTCAAACGCAACCGTTGGGATTGCATTTACATCTACATCAATCGTTTTTGTGAATACAAATCCATAAGGCATGGTCTTAGCAGTCAAGGTTACTTTGTATTTACCTGAAGTTGGGAATTGGAATACAGGCTCAGGGGCATTGGATGTATCCGCAGCGCTGCCCGTTCCAAAGTTCCAAAAGAACTCCATTGAACCAGAATTTACCTTAGATGTATTACCAAACAATACAGCATCACCATTACAGATTTTGGCAGGGAAAGTAAAATCAGGAACAATTGATGGGTAAATCAACACATTGCGCTTGATGAAAGTATCACAACCGTTGTTGTTATCAGTCACCTTCAAAACTACTGTAACCAAACTGTCTTCCAACGTCGCATCCGATGTCTTAAACTGCACTTCCAAATTGGTTGATCCACTCGGAGCAGTCAAAGTCGCACCTGTGATTGACTTACCTGAAGCGGTGTAAGCTTGAACAGTAGCGAACCAATTGCTAGGCAAAGAAGTGCCATAAGAGCTATTGCTGTAAATACGTGGTGCTACAACATCATAAATTACAGGCTGATTCAACACCGTTACATCATTTGGTTTACCTCGTTGATAGATCGCAGTGTTTGGGGTAGTGGTCTTGGTTGAGAACTCATAGAACCCTCCTCCTGGAGCAGGCTTAACCAACGTACTGAATGTGAAAGAATCGTTCTTTGCATTATCGTCTGGCACATCCAAATAAATCTTGATGGTAGTTTGACCAGCAGTTGATAAAACCATAGGTGTTTTGAAAGCAATCTTCAAAGAGTCACCAGGTAAAATTTTTGTGGTTACTAACTCACGGGTGGCTTTGCCATTGATGCTGTAAGCTACATAGAAATTGTAGATGGTATCCACAAAGTTGTTTTTTACATAAATATTGGCATTGTTCGCCTCGTAACCAGCACACACAGTAGAAGCAATGGTGAAGTCAGTTTTTGTCGCCGCAGCATCCATGAAATTTTCATAAGCGCCACGGTCAGACTTGATCAAATGTCTTGCTTTCTTTGATTGGTCAGTCAAAACATTGGTTACCGTAGGTACATTGTTCTGGGTTTCAAAACAGTTTGAACGGAAATCATTGGCCGCTTCATCTACCCAAGCAGGATTGTTCCAATTGTTGTTTTTACCCGCTTTAACGTCACCCTTCCAACTGCTGTAATCAGAGTAACCATTGGTTCCCATATACCAGTACTGGTTTGGAACAGTGATCCAAAAAGTATTGTAATCAACTTCCTTAATATTCGCACTTGCATTACCGTTATACAAATATGCTGGATAGATATAGTAAGGCGACGTCATATCACCAATATTACCAGTAAAATAAAGAGCTGATTGAACGTCTTGAATCAAATAACCATAAGAGAAGTGATAGGTATAGGCATTTGAAGGGATCTTCATGTGAAGTGTGTTCTGTCTCCATTGAGTGGTAACACCTGAATTATAGTTGTACGTGTAGATGTTGTAGTTACCATAGTAACCCATGTTATCAGCAATAATATTTGAAGTAATTTCTTCGTTGTACAAATAGTACAAGTACATACCATAGAAATAACCACCCGTTGAGCCAGTTCCGTTACCCACTATTCTATTTCTGTTGATTTTATAGGAAGCATAATAATATACCTGCATCGCATAGTTGTAGTAACCGCCGTTATTATCTAATATTTGGTTATCTTCAATCAAGTTATTTGTGCGATAGGTATTATAAACGTAGTAGCTGTAGATACCATAGAAGTAGCCAGTACCCGCCATACCCGCATCACAATTTTTAATCACGTTACCAGTAACATTGTAATCAGAACCGAAGTAGTTACGATATGCATAACTCTGATATCCACCAGCGTACGCATCTACGTTATCAAATGTGCCATTCTTGATATCTACAACATAGTTGTAATACATGTAGTAGCCATAATAGTAGTAATATACATTGATGTCTTTGAAAATATTACCATCCAAAGTAATTGGATTGGTGGTAGTACCATAGTTGTAGTAGGCATAAACACCATAGAAATAGTTCAAAGGCGTAGATCCCAAAGAAACACCGGCGCGCGGCAAATCATGGAAATTATTTTTGTTATATGCAGTAGAACGACTCGTGCTATATACATAATAGCTGTAAATACCATACATGGTGGATGAGGTAGAACTGCTGCTGGTTGCATTCGCGCGAGAAATGTCGTTGTTAATAAATTGCTCACCGTTGGTGTAACGATTGTAAATGCCATAAAAATAAAAATTCTTAATGGTGTTCCCCTCGAAAGAATTGTTGTTGGCGGTGTTATAATAACTGCTTGTGCTCTGTTGATCCATAATCCCGTAACATGGACCTGCACTGTTGGCAGCTGAAGTTTGCATTACGTTATTGATGATCTTATTATAACTACCGTTGTTGGTTGTAGATGTGGTAGTCAAAGATGTCTGTGACGACGCAAATGCAATGTACGCTCCACCTGCAGTGGTACCCGTAGTCATGGCAGTGTAATCAATGGTACATCCGTTAACCACATTGTAATCTGAAGAGTTGGTAAATCTGATACCCGTTTGCAAAGTACCAGTTCCTGTTTTTTGAATTACCAAATTTTTGATCGTTACGTAATCCGCACCATTGAAAGCAATTGCCTCATAGGTGGCAGAACTAATCAATTTTTTTGAATTACCATCAATGGTAATGGTGTTTGTGCTACTCGCACCGCTGATTGCATTTAAAGTTACCGTAGCCGATGTTGTTTCATCATTAACAACTGTGACAGTTACCGCGCCACTCACTCCGCTTGTTCCAATGGCAGAAGCAAAAGCTGCCCAGTTGGCATAATTGGTTCCGCTCGTGGCCTTGCTCGCATCAATTGTGTACGATCCGCTCAACTGCGCATTGGCTACCCCAGCCAAAAACAGGAGCATCAGCAACATCTTTTGTTTTAAGAAATTAACTGATTTTGTGATTTTGTAGTATGTATTCATATGGTTTTTTGGTTTAATGATTGTAAATAATCACACATTATGGATTATTTCAATCCGCAATATCCATAAACTATCACTGTGATTATATTCATTTTTCGTATTATGACAATCCAATGACTATAATATTCATTTTTCATTCATCCAATCGAATAAATATGCAAAATCAATCATCAAGAACAAACAAAAAATGACCCTACGAAACGAATTTTCAACAAAAATTAATTAGCCTGATTCAATCGCTTGTTTGAATTTCATTTGAACAAAAACGATGAAGGGCCACCCTTGGGTGGCCCTTCATCGTTTTATCTATCAATTGTAATGGCGAGCACAAAAGGCATAGCCTCTACAATCGTTGATGTAATCTTTACTTCTGCACGGTGATCTTCTTGGTCACTTGCTTGCTACCTGAAGTTACTTGTACCAAGTACACTCCGTTGCTCAAGCCATCTGTGTTCAAGCTCATCACGCCTTCGTTTGCAACCGTTCTGCTGCTCACCATCTTGCCCTCGATGCTCATCACATTCACTGTGATGTTTGCGCCAAAGGTTTCTGAGGTAGCCACTTTGATGTCACCTGCAGTTGGGTTGGGATAAACCGCTAC
>JAIYBO010000189.1 GCA_027488495.1 Bacteroidota bacterium
ATTGGTTGGCCAATGGCTTGTACGACCAATGCCAAGCCTCTGGTTCGTATCCCTTCAATCTGCCCGTACTTCTGGGCGAATACACTTCACAAAATCCAAATTCACCCGCGTGCTGCCTCAACCAGGTAATTTCTCTCAAACCCCTTCCAGCCCTGAAATAACCAGGTTCTAAACTGTTGATATCGAGGTCGGTTCCCCAGTGATGCCTGCTGCTGCCGGGCATACTGCTATACCGAAGAATGTGTTTTGCATTGTCGATGCCCGTACCGAACATTGGCGTGTTACTTTGCCATTTTCTCTCCCAAATGGCCTTTTGTTGCCAAAAATTGCGGGTGCCTGAAATGATTTTCAACTCAATGCCCTGTGAAATGGCGGCGCGTGCCATTTTTTGAAAGGCAAATATGACGGGCTTCTGCAACCACATAGATTTAGACGCGATTTCACTGGGTACAATCATGAACCTCGCATCGCGTTCGGGAAAAAACTGCCCCATTACAAAACGCTTGGTGATGGATGTGTCGGTTTCTTGTGCCTGCCCCTTATGAAATGCTTGGGCTCTGGGTGTGATGATCCATGAAATCCCCAGCGTAAAAACAGAAGCAACCCAAAACACTGCGATCCATCTTTTTTGATTCATGGAGCAAAGTAACAACATTTCGGTTGCGCACTTGTAAATTCGTATTTCATGACATTCAAAGTATTTCATTCTTTTTGTTTGCTCACAGCGATGGTGATTGCGCCAATGTGTTCTCTTCAGGCCCAACAATCGGCCATGGAGTTTGGTGCTGAAAACCGTCAGCAATGGGAGTTGAAGCGTTTGGCAGACCCAGAAACGGGTTTAATTCCCAGTAATATGAGGGCCAGAGAACTCACATACGTGTCTACGCTGCCCAAAAGTTCAGATGTGAATCCATTGGCACTCACGTCATCGGGATGGAAGCACCGAGGCCCATTCTACATCGGCGGTCGTACCAGAGCCATTGGCATCGATGTGGCCAATACCAATCGCATTTTGGCGGGTTCGGTCTCCGGCGGGATGTGGTTGTCTCAAGATGCTGGTAAAACCTGGCATGCAGCGCAAAACACCAATGAATTGAGAACCGCTACTTGCTTAATACAAGACGTTCGCCCCAATCATCAACACATTTGGTATATGGGCAGTGGAGAGGCATACGGACAATCTGCAGGAGCCAGAGGTGCCTATTATTTGGGCGATGGGCTTTTTGTGTCGATCGATTCAGGAAAATCATGGGCGCCCATGGCGAGCACGGCGTTGGGGAATCCCATCTCGTTTTCAACAGGGTGGCAATTGGTGTGGAATCTGGCGCATGACGCATCCGCCCACGATACAATCGATGAATTGTATGCCGCTTGTTACAATCAAGTGCAACGCAGTTATAACGGTGGAAAGACCTGGACCAACCTCATGCCGGGTGGGTATTTTACCGATGTGGCGGTATCCTCAAAAGGGGTGGTTTATGCGACATCGAGTTCGGATGGACAAAAGAAAGGGATTTTCAGGGGCAACAACAACGGCGCACTGGTGAACATCAATCCTTCATTTTTGGGTGCTACCTACAAGCGCATCGTCATAGGCATCGACCCGAACGATGAAAATGTGGTTTACTTTCTTCTAAACACAGACGGATTTGGTAAGTCGCTGGCGAATTTTCGCGGTGAGGTTGAGTGGAATGCCCTCTATCGTTATCGATATTTGGGCGGGGATGGCACCGGCGACAGTGGTGTTTGGGAAGATCTTTCAGCGAATTTGCCTGCAGGATCGGCTTTTGATCGATGGAATGTGCAAGGCAGTTACGATATGTTGGTGAAGGTGAGGCCAGGGAATTCGCAGCATGTGTACATCGGCGGAACAAATCTATACGTGTCTACATCTGCCTTCTCTGATTCATCGAATACGCAAAAAATAGGTGGATATAAATTGAACGCGCAATGGCCCGATGTGGGCGTATATCCCAATCATCACCCCGATCAACACAATGTGATTTTTTATCCCAATGATGGGAATCGTTTGATCAACACCAACGACGGTGGCGTATTTCGGTCAGTGAATTTGGATCAATTTCCGTTTACTTGGGAGTCGTTGAACAACGGATACCTCACCACCCAGTTTTATACGGTGGCTTTGGATCACGCCACGGCCGAAAGTCCCATATTGGTGGCAGGGGCCCAAGATAATTGTCAGTTGATGACCGTTTCACCAGAATCCAATGCCGAGTGGACGGAAACGTATTTTGGCGACGGCTCTTATTGCGCGGTGGAAGACGGTGCCAAGATGTATTATTTTTCGAAGCAACAGGGCAAAATGATCAAAGCCACGGTAGATGCCAGCGGGAAACGCACGGCATATGCCAGGATGGATCCCATTGGGGCATCGAAGTATTTGTTCATCAATCCGTTTGTGTTGGATCCGATGGATAACAATGTGATGTATTTGGCGGGTGGAAAATACCTGTGGCGCAATGCCAATTTGAAAAACATTCCTCTGATCAATAACAACGACAGCATTTCAACGGGATGGGTGAGGGGTAGCGATTCTGTGGTGATTCGCAATGAATTTGTGTCGGCTTTGGGTGTGAGTAGTAAGCCCGCGCATCGATTGTACTACGGAACAACATTGAAGCGTTTGTATCGGGTAGATAGCGCCAATGTGAGTAGCAATTTAAAACCCAAAGACATCACGGCAACGGCATTTCCTTCGGCCTATATCAGTTGTGTGGCCGTGGATCCAAGAAATGCAGACCGTGTGATGGTGTCGTTTTCAAATTACAATGTGTACAGCATTTTTTCTTCCGAAGATGGCGGGAAAACTTGGGTGAAATCGGCGGGCAATTTGGAGCAATTTGGTACGGGTTTGGGCGATGGTCCTTCGGTGCGATGGCTGTCTGTTTTGCCTGTGGAAGACGGTACCGTGTATTTGGCCGCAACGAGCGCCGGTTTTTTTGCGACCGATACGTTGATGGGTTTGAATACCAAATGGGTGCAGCAGGCGAGTGGTGAAATTGGCAACATGGTTTGCGATATGTTCGATGTACGTTCGTTGGATGGAACCATCGCATTGGCAACCCATGGTAACGGCATTTACACAGCACGCATGGTGAAGCGGGGTGATATCCTCAGCGCACGGTGGGTGCAAGAAAATGAGCTGATTCAGGCAAAATTGTTCCCCAATCCGGCGGTTGGAGAGGTGAGAATATCTTGCAATGTTCAACTTTTGAGTAATAATGTTAAACAAAACGAAGGTGCACTACAGACAAATGTGGATTTGTTGGATGTGTATGGTAGGGTGTTGAAATCGTGTGCGATGTATGGGGTGAACACCATGACCCACAGCGGTTTTGAGGCAAACATGAGCCTTTCTGGGGTATCGCCCGGACAGTATTACGTTCGCATCAAAGTGGGCAAAGCGTTGAAAACCTTACCCCTTTTCGTGACATCTGTCAGATAATCTCAATCGGGAATCGCTATCTTTGTATTTAAGCATGAATCAAATTCGTTTTGAAGGCAGAAATGCCCAGTTTTTCTCCACCTTGCGCTCAAGAATTGATGCGTACTTCACAGAGAACAATATCAAGTCTTCAGGTAACTGGAAATTGTATAGCAAGACCATCATTTTGGGATTGACCCTGACCACGTTGTATATCACCTTGGTATTTTTTACCCCTAGCACAGCCATCGCTTTGGTTTTGTGTGCTTTGATGGGTGTAAATTTTGCAACCATTGGCTTCAATGTTATGCATGACGGCGCCCATGGCAGCTATTCCACCAAGCCTTGGGTGAATAAAATTATGGCCCACAGTTTGAATCTAATGGGAGGCAATGCTTTCTTTTGGAATCAAAAACACAATGTGGCGCACCACTCTTTTACAAACATCGAGGGGGCAGATGAAGACATCGATATCAGTCCTTACATGCGTGTGAGTGAATTCCAACCCAAATACTGGTTTCACCGCTTCCAACACATTTATGGTCTTTTGCTGTACTGCATCACCTATTTGATGTGGATTTTCTATCAAGATTTTGTGAAATACTTCACCGGAAAAGTGGGTGATCGCGAAATGAAGACCAAATTCACTGTGGCGGATCACGTTACATTTTGGGTGACCAAATTGGGATATATCGCTTTGTTCATTGGTTTCCCCATGTATTATGTGGGTTTGAGCGATACGCTGATTGGCTATACCGTGGTTAGTATGACAACCGGATTTGTGATTGCCGTGGTGTTTCAGTTGGCACACGTGGTTGAGGACGTAACCTTTGTTGAGAAAACCTCGCCAGTGACCTCTGTGGAAGCAGATTGGGCCACACACCAAATTCAAACAACCGCCAACTTTGGTACAAAGAGTAAGTTTTTGGCTTGGATGTTGGGTGGTTTGAACTTTCAAGTTGAACACCATTTGTTCCCCAAGATTTCACACATTCACTATCCCAAGTTGAACCAAATTGTTCGCGATACTTGCGAGGAATTCAAAATTACCTACAAAGAATTCCCAACGATGTTGAGCGCCGTTCACTCTCACCTGCTTCACTTGAAGCAAGTTGGTGCTTGATAGTATGAAGAATTCGCAAAGACCTTTCGCCATAAGGGTAAGTCCACTCCGAAGTGATTACGGTGTGATTTTCAATGGACAAGGTCAACCGCTCAAAACACATCTCAATAGCGATTTTAAACATTGGCCCACGCCATTGGCTCAGCTGTTGGCAGACGATCTCAATGCGATGCCCACCCACGCCGATGTGCGGGAATCATTGGTTTTTTGTTTGCTTAGTACCTTTTGTGAGGAAGAAAATCCTTCTTTCGAACTGTTTGTTGAAGATGATTTGCAATGGGATGCCGCCTACAGATTGTCTGACGATGAGGAGATCGCCGAATTTCAATACGAAAGCATCGAGCCGTTGGTTCGGTTTCTGAAAGACGATTGGGTGACCCTCCCGCAAAATACCTGTCAGAATATTGAAGAAATGCGCCTCCAAGAAGTGGATTTCGTCCCAGGAGAAATCGTAAATCGTTGGTTAACTTACACCGAGAACTTCAATCAATTTCAAATCTATTCTGTAGAATTGCTCCAAAGTATTTTTGGCGGAATTCACCTGTCAATGATATTGCTTTGGGTGGGCAGGAAATTGTCGTCTGAAGACCTTATGAAATCGTCGTTGTTTTTGAGTTGCTCCAAAGAGGATCTCGAGAACCGCAAATTCACCAAGCAAGAGCGAGAAGACATTGCTGTGTTCTCGGTGAAACTAGATGCATTGAGACAAGCTTTGTACTTGCTCAACAATCAATCGTAATTACTTGTTTTTTTGCAGTGCCATGGGCTTGGTGATGGCAAAATCATCGCCTTCGATGCGCAAATAAAACACCGAAAAACTGCTACTGCTCAAATCGCTCAAATCCGTTTCGAACGTTTTGCTGTTTACGGTTTTGATGGTTTTAACACATTGCCCAGAACCATTGATTACATAAATATTTCGGATGGTTTTCTCTGTTTCAATCTGAATCCGACCTTCTGTGGGGTTTGGGTAACATTTCACCACAGTTTCAACGCCGCGAGTGAGGGGTTTTGTGCTGGCGAAGTTTTGATCGAGCCATAAGTCTTCTAACCAGATTTGACTGCCCACGTTGCTCGCTTCTTGGAAGCTGGAATCGGTGAGAAATACGCCCACGGTGGCTTTTGTAGGTGAAAGTGTGAATCGGCTATCCCAAACGATGTTCTCTGCGAACAACATGTAATTCCCGGGTACGGTTGTTTTTGAATCCTGTGAGAACATTCCAGAACCCACAAGCGTGTCTGCATGGAAAAAGTTTACCATCACTGTGGCTCGGTCTCCTGAGGTTAGTGCGCCCTTCCAATAGCCCCTGATGCTGTTGTAACGTTGGTTAACTGAGAAAGAAGGTGTACCCATATCTGCAAAGCTGAGGTTTGTATCGCGCGTAACCATCCATGCGGGAATCTTTTCAACGCCATTCGCGGTGTTGATGCTTCTTTGTGTTAGCAACGCGGCCAGTCCAGAACGTGCGTCTGTGCTGCTCAAAATATATTCCTGTAAGCCATTCATCTTGCCTACACGTTCTTCGTAAGCATCCAATGAAGTTCTCCATTGATTGGGTTTTCTCACCAATAAATTGCCCCATCCTTCTAGGTTTAGGTTGCCCTCGGTTGATGTCTGTCCTCCCGGAAACGAAATATCATAAATCGCGATGCTACCGTTGCTGTTTGGTGCAACACGTCTCAAGCTACTTGCAATATAGATAAAGCCCGAATCAGCCACCAAACCTGCGGTAGGATTGGAATAGGTGAGGGGGACAGTGATGCTGTTGTCACCATTACCTGATCCATCAGGCAAAATGTAAAATTCTTGCAATACCAAAGGAATTGTGTTTGTACCCTGGGTAAAGCCCACGATCACTAGCGCAGTATCATTGCCGAGTTTTTCACTGTTG
>JAIYBO010000120.1 GCA_027488495.1 Bacteroidota bacterium
AGCGACCTTCCCACCGAAGCGATGTCCAAAAACATCAAAATCAGCACCGAAGAATTGCTGCTGAACCGCTAACATAAGTCATTGGCGCGGATCATACAGCGCAAGTGAAATGCATTGATAACAGTATCAAACACTATCAAACCTTTTCCCCAATCAATCCCCATTCATTTGGATTTCAGAGGGGTTGATTAACTTTGTTCTTTCAACATTTGAATTGAATTGAACACACAAGATTTCTTACAACAACTGTCCTTCGAACGCATCGATGTTTCTTTCGCCATTGTGGTTGGATTGTCGATGATTTTCGCCTTCATTTTCTTGTTTGGTTATTTCAGCAAAGTCAAGCGCACCGAGGCCCAAGCTGTGATCAGCAACACCCCTGGCATCAGCATCATCGTGGCCAGCAGAAATGCAATAAAATTGCTGGAACAAAACCTCCCCAATTGGTTGGCACAAGATTATCCTCACTTTGAAGTGATCATCGCCAACGATCGAAGTACAGACAATACCCCCTTGTACCTGATTGAGCAGCAACAAATTCACCCCAAACTCAAAGTAGTTTCACTGGATGCCGATTTTGTAAAAATGGGTGGGAAAAAATTGGCCATCACCCTGGCCATCAAAAAAGCCCAATACCACCACTTTTTGCTCACCGATGTAGATTGTACCCCTAGCAGCGACCAATGGCTCAAACACATGGCCACACAGTTCACAGCAGAGAAAAACATCGTACTGGGTGTTGCCCCCATCAAAACGGGCAAAGGATTCCTAGCGGCGCTCATACAACACGAAAACCTGCTCACCGCACTGCACTATTTGGGCTTGGCCGCATCCAACAAACCCTACATGGGCGTGGGTAGAAACTTGGCCTATACCCGCAAAGTATACGAAAGCGTGAATGGCTTCAGCAGCCACCACCACTTGCCCGCTGGCGACGACGATCTATTCGTACAAGAAGCCGCCAACAGCAGCAATACCGCCGTTTGCATTAATCCAGATGCCTTTTGTTATAGCGAAGGCCCTACCAATTGGAAAGGCTATTGGAAACAAAAAAACCGACACATGTGGGTTGGAAAATCTTACCAGTCCGGGGTCAAGCAATTGCTATCGATATATCCCATGGCGCAGTTGTTCTTTTGGATTGGCATCATCTTATGGTTTGCGCTGGGCACACAATGGCTGTGGCCAACCATCGCCATCATCATCAAAATCACCCCTGAATGGATAGTCTTCTACAAAAAAGGCAAACTGTTGCAGATGAGCAAATCCATTCCCATGTACCCGTTGTTCAACTTGTTTGAATCGTTTTGGTATGTGGTCACCGGCATCAACGCATTCTTTACAAAAAAAATTATATGGTAGGACCTGAAATCATTTTCGAATATTTCCCCAACCTCACAGAGGTTCAAAAAAAACAATTCGAACAGCTGGGTCCGCTATATGCCGACCACAATGCGCGGGTGAATGTAATTTCACGAAAAGACATGGACATGTTTTATGTTCATCACGTGTTGCATTCCATGGCGTTGGCCAAAACCTGCGAGTTCATTCCCGGGCAGCATTTCATTGACATTGGCACCGGTGGCGGATTCCCAGGCATCCCACTGGCCATCATGTTCCCCAATGTAGAATTCACACTCGTAGATAGCATCGGAAAGAAAATTGCCGTGGTACAAGCCGTGATTGAAGCCTTGGGACTCAAAAACGCGACCGCCATTCAAGAGCGCACAGAATCACTCCCCATGAAATTCGATGGTGCCGTGGCCCGTGCCGTTGCACCCGCAATTGAACTGTGGAAATGGATGGAAAACCATTGGAGCGGAAAGCCCCGTTTCTTCCTGCTCAAAGGCGGAGATTTGGCCGAAGAAATCAACGAAGTGATTGAATATTCGCAAAAAACGAAGATCAAGTTGCACGCCATTGGCGATATTTACAACGATCAGCCCTTCTTCGAAACAAAGAAGGTGGTGAAGCTGTTCCACGGACAAATCTGGAAAGACTAGTCTGGGTACAATGTTAAATTAAGCCCCAAAAGTTTTTCGCGCACCCGAATTAAATCGCACCCGAATTAAATCGCTCTCAAAAGACCATTAAGCCCCCAAAAGCGATTTGGCCGATGCCAACGCAGCCGACAAGCCTTCTGCATTTTTTCCACCTGCTGTAGCGAAGAACGGTTGTCCGCCCCCGCCGCCCTGAATTTCTTTGGCGCATTCGCGGATCATCTGCGACGCATTCCATCCTTTTTCAGCAACCCATTGATCGTCGATATAGATGGCCAACCCGGGCTTCTCGTCTGCCAAATAGGCCAACACAACCACCGGATTGCTCAACTCTTGCTTCAACTGAAAACACAACTGTTTCGCGGCATCCGCACTGGGCAAGTTCAACTGTTCTAGCACCATGGGCACGCCGGCAATGGTTTGCACTTTTTGCAACAATCCCGCTTTCAATCCCATCACCTGCTGCAATTCCATCTGCTCCAACTGCTTGCGCATCGATGCGTTTTCTTCCAACACCTTGTTCACCGCAGAAACCACATCCTTGGGATTGCCCAAAGCGATTTTCACCTGCGACAAAGCCTCCAACTCACCGTTGATGTAATCCAAAGCCGATTGCTGGGTCACCGCTTCAATTCTACGCACACCGGCAGCCACACTCGACTCACCCAAAATCTTGAAGAAGCCAATCTGTGAGGTATTCGCCACATGCGTTCCACCACACAATTCCATCGAATAATCGGCGTCGAACTCAATCACACGCACAAACTCCCCGTACTTCTCGCCAAACAAGGCCGTAGCACCCATTTTCTGGGCCTCAGCGATGGGCACGTTGCGATGTTCTTTCAGGGCGATGCCTTCGCGGATCTTTTCATTCACCCTCACTTCTACCTGGGCGATTTCTTCGTCGGTCATCTTTCCGAAATGAGAAAAATCAAAACGCAAAGCGGTCTCATTCACCAAACTACCCTTCTGGGCCACGTGAGAACCCAAAGCCTCTTGCAACGCGCTGTGCATCAAATGCGTAGCACTGTGATTGCTGCTAATGCTATTCCTGCGATTCACATCCACCTGGGCTGTAAATGCCTGATTCATGTTCTTTGGCAGCTTGTCGCAAACCAATACATGCAATTTGTTCTC
>JAIYBO010000197.1 GCA_027488495.1 Bacteroidota bacterium
ATGGCAATTCTGGTCCAAAATGGTCAAGGCTTGGTAGTAAGATTTTGGCTGTTTGAGAAATGTTGTTGGGCTCGATATCGCTTGGAACGGGAGACGCATATAATACAAGCAGCAACAATGAAATGATGCTAATGCTAGTACCGATGAGGGTATGCGGTCGAGAAAATTTCCAAATCAATGAAAGCATCCTCAAAAGTAACAACCAATCCAACATATTTGTGTTTATTTGATGCATGCAAAACAATTTGCCCTTAACCATCACCACATTAATTGTGGTAGGACTGATTGTTTGGTTAGTATTTTATTTCGAGAAAAAGAGGCCTGAATGGACCTTTGCGTTAAGGAAAATATTGCACATTGTTGTCATTTTTCTTGCGGCATTGGGGTCGTGGTTTTTGCCTTTGGTTTTGGTAGTAACGGTGTCATGGATTGCAACGATATGCGTCTACATAGCGATAAAGGCCAATAGATTTTCTGAAGTATTGGTTAATGGAAACCAACGAAAACCTTGGGGGATGTTGTATTTCTGTTTGCTCTATGCGATTCTGAATAGCGTCCCCTTGTTCGCTGTTGGTGAATCTGATCGCCTGGTGAATATGCTTCGATTGTCTAATGTGTTTGCATTTGTTGTTTTGGCTTTAGCCGATGGCTTTGCGGGTCTTCTTGGAAGGATGTTTTCTGTTAGGGGATTATCAAAAAACAGTGAGTTCAATCGAGTGAAATTGGGGAATGACGAGAAGACATGGTTGGGGTTTTTAATTTTTGCTTTGATTACATTTTCTGTGAGTATTGTGTTTTTGAATTTTTGCGGGTTAGATGGATTTGGCTCAATTGTGGAGTTAGCCATGTTTGCAATTCTAGTGGCAGTTATTGAGATGGTCTCAAGTGGTGGCAGTGACAATTTATTTGTAGTTCTAGTGTCTTGGTTGTTTGCTATAGTGGCTAGTTCAGGAATTCTGTTTGATGGATATTTTGAGTTGTTCTATCAAAGTGATGTATGGCTTTTGGGTTATTTCATTTTATCAGGTTTTGCAGCGATAATGCTCGCAAAAATGGGTTGGTTAAAGCCTTCCGGTGCAGCTATGGCTTGGTTATTGGCCTTTGCAGTGAATATTATGGCATGTTGGTCCCTTGCGCCACTGGTTGTTTTTTTAGTAATCGCAACAACTGTTGGTAAGGTGCGAAAGCATCACGAGAATTTCGGTGCTGGAGATTTAAAATCAAATAAGCCCAGAGACCATTGGCAAGTTCTTGCTAACGGAGGGTTATTTATGGTTTTTGCCCTACTTTCCTATCTACAAGAGTTTGGTTTTTTTCAATTTTTAATGGCATTGTTTTCTTTAGATCATTTTAATTGGATAGCTCAAGGATTTGGCGACAGATGTTTTTTTCTGGCATTGTTGTCATTATCTGTGAGTAGTTCAGACACTTTGAGTAGTGAGGTGGGTCAATGGTTGGGTGGTACACCTAGAAGTATTTTAACTGGCGTTCGCACACAAAAGGGCGTGTCAGGAGGGGTAACAGTCGCAGGTTTTTTTGGTGCAATTTTGGGCTCCGTAATGATCGCGGTATTTGTTTTTCTTCATGAATGGCAAACGGATATGTTTGGTTCTGAATGGTTGCTTGCCCAAGGATTTGGGGTAATTGTTGTAGTCGGATTTTTTGGAACCATTTTAGACAGTTTATTGGGTGATTTGATTCAAGCCAAATTTAAAAATGGAGAGGGTTTGTGGTCTGATAAACCATGGCCTGGACAATCGATGTCGATGCCAACCAAGGGATTTGGATTTGTTACGAATGATTTGGTAAATGCGCTTACTGGTGTAATTGTGGTTGGTTTGTTGATTTACTATTGGATTTGCGGCTAATCATTATCTTTTCAAAAAGAAAAATGGAAGTTTCTTTGGGGGTAATAACAGAGAATGGGGTTATAGACGCTGTGTTTAAATAAATTTATTTTGTACAGGAAACTATACATTACCAATGTGTGTCTGTTAAAACAGATCGAAATCCCAAAGAAAGAAAGACAACATCGTATATTTGCGTTTGTATGTGTCCTTTAAATCATTTGAATTTCAAATCAATAAAATGAAATAAATGTCAATTGAATAACGATGAGAACAAAAATTAATATGTCAAAAAAGATAATAAATTTTTTACTAACCACGGCTCTTTTACTGAGTGTAAATGTGGTTTCGGCGCAATTCACAAAATCATTATCGAGTAAAAACAACATCAGTTGTAATGGTTTATCAGATGGTGGATTTACTCTTTCGGTCACGGGTGGGACGTCACCTTACGAGTATAGTTTAACAGGTGGTTCGCCATTTCAAACATCGTCAACATTTACAGGATTGCCAGCGACGAGTTACATAGTAACCATTAAGGACAATGTTGGTGCTGTTGATACGATGCTGGTTACTTTGACGGAGCCGGCAGAACTGAAATTAGGGGTATTGTCGAAAACCAATGTTACCTGTAATGGTCTGAGCGATGGAACAATTTCTTTGTCGGTAACTGGCGGAACTTCAACGTATAGTTATAAAGTCGGTACCGCATCTTACCAAGCATCTAACTCGTTTAGTAACCTTTCACAGGGTTCTTATGTTTTTACCGTCATAGATTTTAATTTTTGTATTGACACGATACAATCAACTATAATTGAGCCAACTCTTTTAAAATTACAATTAAATAGTTCCAATGTGAGTTGTTTTGGGGCTCAAAATGGTAAAATTGAGGCTTTGACAAGTGGTGGATATAGAAGTTATCAATATAAGTTAGGTGCAAATAACTATGTAAATGATTCTGTTTTTAATAACTTGAATGTTGGAATTTACACCATCACTACCAAAGATATCAATGGATGCACAACGTCGAAAAGTGTTGTCATTTCTCAACCCACAGCTTTAAGCGTATCGTCAACCGCAATTACAAATGTAGATTGTAAAGGAAATACTACCGGATCAGTTACTGTTGCAGGATCAGGTGGAACAACTCCCTATACATACAACATTGACGGAGGAAGCTATTCATCAGCGAATACATTTGGC
>JAIYBO010000017.1 GCA_027488495.1 Bacteroidota bacterium
CAACAAATTCCCGGCAAAATCAATTATGACATACCTGGAAAATTCAACATCCGGGTGATTGCAACCAGCGATTCTGGCAATTGCGCCGACACCAACCTTGCACAAGTCTTTGTTTATCCCAAGCCGATGGCGGCATTCAGTACCAATCCAGAAAACGCTACTGTAGCGATGCCGAAGATTCAAATGATCAATCAAAGCACCATTGATACGAATAATTTTAACCACAAACTCTCCTATCGTTGGGATTTTGGCAACACCAACCAAAATTCAGACACCTCATTGCTCCGTTCGCCTTACTATCATTATGGCAAAGACACTGGAAAATTCAATATCACCCTCATTGTGACTTCTCCCTACAATTGCTCTGACACGGCAATTAAATCTATTTACATCAAACCCAGTCTGAGCATTTACATACCCAATGCCTTTACACCAAACAACACTGGACCCAGTGTAAACAACACATTCAAACCCATCACGGGAAGTTACCTAAAAGCGCAGTTTAGCATTTACAATCGCTGGGGAGAAAAACTATTTGAAACGAACAATTTAACGAATGGATGGGATGGGAAATCAAATGGACTAGATTGTGAGGAAGGCGCCTATTTATATAAATTAGTCATTTTCGATAAAGACTTCCAATCGTATCAGTATCATGGCACTTTCACTTTGTTGCGCTAATGCAACTATAGGGATTTCCGAATGGTTTCAAGGGCAATTCAATCATCCTCTTCTAGGGTGAAAATTTCATTGACGCTCGTTTTAAAAACATCTGAAATTTTGATGGACCATCCCAAACACCGCCAAACTCGGAAACAAAACACCGCCAAAATCGGAAACAAAATACCGCCAAACTCGGAAAAAGTATTACATTTGTACTCGTTAATCAATTTACTATGAATAAAGTAGGGTATTTAGAACGACTTTGTGATTCCGAGCTAAAAATAGCACTCGAAACTTCAGGAGCTGTATTGATCGAAGGACCCAAATGGTGCGGAAAAACCAGCACCGCTGAAATGGCCGCAAACAGTGTACTTTACTTGCAAAACCCAGACTTCAGCGCATCCTATCTGGCGATGGCAGAAACGCAACCATCCCTCCTTCTCCGCGGGGATTCACCTAGACTGATCGACGAATGGCAAATGGCCCCCGTTCTTTGGGATGCTGTACGATTTGAAGTAGACCAAAGGGCATCCCTCGGACAATTCATACTCACGGGCTCAGCTGTACCCAAAGACAATGCAACAGCCCACACGGGCACGGGAAGAATTTCGCGCATAAAAATGCGACCGATGAGTTTGTTTGAATCCAAAGAATCAACGGGTGAAATTTCTTTGGGCGCACTATTTTCAGCCAATCAAACCGTTGACCATGCACTATCCACCATGACTATAGAAAACATCGCCCATGCTATTTGTAGGGGCGGATGGCCATCCAGTCTAAAACTCAACAAATCCGTTGCACATATAAACGCATTCAATTATGTGGAAGCTGTTATTAACCATGACGTTTCCGAAGTAGACCAAGTAGAAAAAAATCCAGACCGAGTGAGGGCCATCATGAGATCATTGGCTAGAAACACAGCCACCATGGCCAATCTCAAAACCATTACCGACGACATTGAGGTCAACGACATGAGTGTTTCCGACAAAACAATCAACACCTACATCCATGCTTTACAGCGAATTTTTGTGGTTGAAGATCTTCCTGCTTGGATGCCCTCAATTCGATCTAAAACCGCCATCCGCACTTCCGCAAAACGGCATTTCATTGACCCATCCATCGCCACAGCCGCAATGAGAATAAAACCCAATGCACTGCTCAATGATTTCGAATATTTTGGATTCCTTTTTGAAAGTTTGTGTACCCGAGACATTCGAATTTATGCCCAAGCAAACGACGGCGATGTTTTCCACTACCGCGACAAAAACAATTTAGAATCAGATTTGATTGTAAGACTTCGTGATGGGCGATGGGCGGCGATCGAAGTCAAAATGGGTCAAAAACAAATTGAGGAAGCCGCAAAACACCTACTCAAACTCAAACAAGTGGTAGACAGCAAAAAAATGGGAGACCCAGCGTTTTTGATGATTCTTACCGCCGGACAATTGGCCTATCAGCGCCAAGATGGCGTTTGGGTTGTCCCATTGGCTTGCTAGCAACATTGATTTCGGATATTGCCACGCAACCAATCGCCAAAATCGCGTCTTACTACCAAATGGCTTATTTTTGTTTGGTGAAACATCGCTTGCAACACTGGCTCCTGGCAATTATCCTGCTGCTGTCCTCAATGGCGCAAGCCCAGCGGTTTCAAATAGAACACGAAGATCACTCCGATTCCGTGGTTTGGTTTGTGCGCAATACCGGTCCCCATTGGGTAAAGCCCACCTCCATGACCATCAACTGGTTTCACACCAAGCCCGATCTCTATATCTGGGACGCCAACCCCGGCCCCGCATCGTACAGAAACCGCATCACCGAAATCAATAAAAACGGCAACCTCACCTTCAAATACAAATCCACCCAAGGCGTGGGCATTTCAGATACCATCTACCCCGGACAGCGCATCCCCGTCTTCTATTCGGTGAATTACAACACCCTCAAAACCGATACCATCATGCCCGCCAACGGCATCCTTTTCTACCACGATTCCTTTGAACGCGATGGCGAAGAAGTGGTTATCCCCAAAGGCGCCACCTGCGATTATGAACGCATTTATCTGAAAAGCTACGCCAAAACCAGCGGCATCCACTTTCGATCCCCGGTTTGGTTTAGCTTGGCCCGAGACGTTTGTCAGCCCTTTGGCGCTACCGCTAACCTTTACCTCATGGTCATCTTCGACCAAAAAACTTTCAAACCCACCTCCGCAGGGGTAATGCCCAAATGTGCCTCTGGGCGATATGGCACAGCCTTCGGATACGCCAAAGATTCCCAAATCTATTACAGTTTTACACTCAACGATGGCCCCCACATCGATTCCATCATCAATGGCATCACCGATGGCGATTATGTGGCCCTGGTGAGCTACCCATCCTTCAACCAATACACCCTCTCCCTCATGAAATCCCGGTTTGCCCCCATCGGACTCAATACAGACTCCTTGATAGTGGGTCCGTTCGGCAATTCAGATGTACAAATGGTTTTCTGGGGCAGAAAAGGACTGGCCACCCAAAAAGGCAGAATCAACTCGGTGGGCAGGTTCCAAAAAGGTGGTGCGTCCATCGTGAGCCTCACCGCCGACCATGTAATGATCACCAATCAAGCCGCCGATAACCTTGGGCCCTGGCCACCGTGTTTCGAAAAACTGGCCGTGGTGCATCAACCCTACATCCCGGCTCCTATCAAAATTGGCACCCAAAAGCTATCCGCACCGGTTCCAGTTATGGCAATGCCCAACCCCACCCAAAGTCAAGTTACACTGCAAACCACAGCCCCCGTAAAATGGATGTTTTACGACGCCACCGGCAGGCCCGTGCACCTCATCCCCAACCAAGACAATCAACAAACCGAAGCCACCTTCAACGTGTCGCACCTAGCAACCGGCTTATACTTCGGCCAAGGCGTTTCAGTGAATGGCCAACGCCATCGCACCCAATTCGTAAAAATTCATTAAATCTTGGTTCGCTGCATCTCGCGGGCGATGTCTCTCTCCTTCAAATCATCGCGCTTGTCGAACGTCTTCTTACCCTGCCCCAATCCGATCTCCAACTTCAAAATACCCCGTTCGTTCTCATACAATCGGATCGGAAAAACCGTGTACCCCTTGGTTTTGATTTTCCCCTCTATCTTTTTGATTTCCTGCTTATTCAGCAGCAATTTACGCTGACGCATGGGCTCATGCACGTTGTAACTCACCTGCTTAAACTCCGAAATGTGCAAATGCAACACATACATTTCACCCTCATCCAACACACAATAAGCGTCGCCCATATTCACATTGCCGTTGCGAATTGATTTCACCTCCCCGCCCAACAAAGCAATTCCCGCCTCATATTTCTGTTCGATGTGAAAATTGAAACCCGCTTTTCGGTTTACAATTTCAACGCGCTTTCTGTTGTCTTTCGCTGCCATGCCAATTCATCACAAAGTTAACCAAATGTTGGGTCTAAACAGAGATTCGCACAATTTCAAAACAAACGTTACCGCACAAAAGCCACATTGGACCCTGAATCAGCCGCGAATTTGCTGAATCAACCGCTCTACCTTCTCTTTTTTTAAGATTTTTTGTCCTTGCGAACCCTCCGCCACCACTCGATCTCCCACTTTCACTACAAAAGTACAATTCACTGCATTCCCATCAATTTCAGATAGTGTGGCCACAATTTCTACTTCATCGCCCAACATGGCTGGGGATTTGTGTGCGATGTTCAAAAACGTTCCGATGCCTTCCTCGTCGTCCTCCTTCATCTCCAAAACAAATTGCCTGCAAGCCCATTCAGCGTCCCTACCCAGTGCGAAGGTGCTGTAAAAAGGGTGCACATTGCCGGTTTCGAATGTGGCCAAATCCGCCGCTTCAACCACCTTGGCAATTTTGCGAACATCGCCCAGAGCACACAGCAACTTCATGGTTATTCGTTTACTTCCGACACCAATTCAGCCACGGTAATTTCCATGTGGGAAGCGTCATAAGTGGCATCGCCTTGTTTCAAAACGATGACTTGGGGCGATTCGTGGTGTACATGAAACTGCTCCGCGATGGCGGCAGACACATCCCTGTGCGCGATGAGGTCTAGGTAATAAAAATCGGCGTTGTTATAAAACGCATCGTCTAAACGCAACAACCGATTCATCGCCATCGTACTGATGGAACAACGGGTGCTGTGCTTAAACAAAACTTGCGGACGATGTTGTGATTGCTTCGCGATATCGGATAGCAAATCAACATGATCCAACACTTTCCAGTGACTGTTCATCCTCAATGTAATTTCAAACCCTGAATTTCAGGATTTTGATGGATTAACGACGTGCCGTGGTTTTTTGGCCAACTTCTGGACAGCGATCTTGCTTACGCATGCCACAACTTGTGAAAACTACGCCCAACAATAAGGCAATTGCGATTAAATTTGCTACTTTCTTCATGATTGATTCTAAATACAAAATAAACCCATTTTCACCCAACTTTTTACATTGGGTAGATGAAGTGTATAAGAATCACGACAATTCAGCATTTGTTTCTACAAAATTGATTAAAAACTGGGGCGCGGATGCACCATTCTTGTCGCAACTGCACAGCTTATCACCCAAAATCGCCAAGAAACTGCCTACATTTTTTGCGGCGAAACTGTTAACCGATGCCAGGGCTTTTGAGCAGTGTACTTCTGAAGCGGTGGCTCGTTGGAAGGCCGATGCGTTTCCGGTGAAAAAGTTGCTATCCCTCACAGGCGGGCTAGGGGTAGACGATTGGGCTTGGGCGATAACGGGTACAGAGGTTCATAGCGTAGACCCCAACGAAGCATTGAATGGATGGGTGATCCACAACGCAGAGCGGCTGAATGTTGAAATCCATCGCACCACAAACACCGCGGAAAATGAACTAGAATTACTGGAGGCGAACCCCGAGAATGCAGGATACAACCTCATTTACATCGACCCAGACAGACGGCCCAATGGCACGCGCAAATCTTTCGATGCGGCAGACTATTTGCCCAATGTTTTTGAGTTGATCGGCAAACACCCCCACATTGCGCCGAGGTGGTTGATCAAAATGAGTCCAATGGTTGACCCCACTTGGATTCACAACCAATTCAGTTGTAGAACCAAAATTTTCGCGGTTGGATTGAATGGCGAGGTGAAAGAAATCTTGGTTGAGGCGTTTCCCAACGAGGCACGGGGCGATGCAATGGATGTGGATGCGATTTGTTTGGAAACCACTTTGGATGAAAAAACACAAGCCTTACAAACACAGGTTTTTACTTTTAGCGATGGGATTCCAGACGAGATGCTGAGTGAAACTTTGCAATCAAACGAAATTTTGTCAGCCAACGAATCGATGCTCACATCCGCCAACGAATCGCTGCTCACAAAAGAATCTTCACCCGCAGAAGGAACCTACCTCTTTGAACCATCGGTTACGCTGTTTGCGGCCTGCCTCCAAAAACACATTCCGGAGCGCTTCAACATCGCTGCCGCCACCCCCAACCACCACTTTTTCGTTGCGCGGTTCCCGCTACCTGCGGCCTTCGGCCGCAGCCTCAAGGTGTCGAACACATTCTCCGGAAGCCTCAGATCCATCCAACAACAACTGCACCCCTTGTTGACATCAAACCCCAACCCCAAAGGGAAAAAATCACTGCCCCAACTCAACGTAACACCGCGAGATTGTGGCATGAATACCCAAGACATCAAAAAAATCCTTCAAGTGAGCGACGGTGGCAATCAATATTTGTTCATCACCCGAAACAACAAACAATTTACGGCTTGGCTAGGCAGTATCGCCCCAAGAAAAAACCAATAAGTGAAACAATTATTTGCCGTTCACCCGTGAGGTGTACTCTTCCAAAGCGGCCAACATACTGGGAATACCCGGCGCCGGCGCAGCAATGTCTAAAATCAAATTGTGCTCAGCGATGGCCTGCTGCGTGCTACTACCAAACCCTGCAATGCGCGTATTGTTCTGCACAAAATCCGGGAAGTTGTCGTACAAACTCTTGATATCAGCGGGCGAGAAAAACACCAAAATGTCGTAAAACACATCCGCCAAATCACTCAAATCGCTGCTCACAGTATTGTAAATGATGCACTCCGAAAAATCGTATCCCAACTTCGCAAAATGATCTGGAATGCTGGGTTTGCGGATATCAGAGCAAGGAAATAAAAACTTCTCGGTGCTGTGATTCTTATTAAACAAGGTAAGAAAATCGGCTTCCGTCCCCTTGCCAAAAAACATCTTTCGCTTGCGAGGCACGATGTATTTCTGTACATAATTGGAAACCCCTTCGTTGATTGAAAAATATTTGGTTTCCGCAGGCATCTCAATCTTCATCTCCGCTGCCAAAGAAAAGAAATAATCCACCGCATTTCTAGAATTGAAAATGATGGCCGTGTATTCCAAAAAATTGATTTTCTGCTTTCTAATATCACGCGGCGCCATGGGCTCGATGTGAATGAACGATCGAAAATCCATCTTTAACTTGTACTTCTTCACGAAGTCCTCATAAACATTCTTACCCGCTTCCGGTGGTGGCTGGGTAATCAAAATACTTTTTACTTTGAGTTCGCGTGATGTTGAAGACATATTTTAATTAAGATCTAGATAGAATGGCAAACAGCACCCAATAGGGTAAAATTTCCAAGGCACAAAAATACAAAAATGCAAGGAAATTCAATTGCCTATCTTGGAACAATCCCACAAGGGCATAAATTGATCGAATCACAACCCACAAAACCAATGCGAATGATATCCAATTAGATAAGTTCAAATCGTGGTACTTGTACCCATTGTAATAGAACACCAAAAACAGCGGAAAGAAAATCAATGACAATACAAAATTCACATTGTACTGACGTTGAACCTGCCTACGGATCAAATCTTCGATGTCTACGCTATTGGCAAACAAAAACTGAATGGTCTGCTGCAACATCACCGCAAACAACACCCCCAAATACACCAAAACAAACACCCACAAGTTGTTCAACTGCAGATACCCACCAAAAATCAAATTCAAAATCACGCCCGCCGCAAACACCGCTTGGGTAAATACAAACACCACCCCAGAGCCGCCGCCAAATTGCGTAATCGTGCGGTCATTCATCAATTCATTGTAATAATATGGATTAAAAATTCCCCTCACCCTCAACTCAAATTGCTTGGGATAGGCCGCCCTGAAATACATGAATACCAACAGCAAAATCATCCCCAATCCGAAATACCAAAACTTCCCCTGTCCGCGCCTGAAATAAATCGGATTCCCATAAGGATCAAATGGATCTCTGTAATTGTACACCACCGTTTTCTTGTGATCCACCCCAGCCCATTGCGCCTGAAGGCTATCAGACAGCCCCGATTTCAAGGAATCTAAAAAGTGCACGCCGCCGGTAAATTTCAGCAACGACAGTGAATCTGGACGTGCCAACAGCGAATCTGGCTCAAACACATACCCATTGATGGGCCGTTTCAATCGCTCTTTATAGGCTTTCAAACGCGCCTTTTCCGCCTCCCGCTGCTTTTTCAAAAGGGCTTTTTCTTCCTCTTCCGTTAATGCCTCACTGGGCGATGCATCCCCGCGCGCATCCCTACCCGAAACCGCACCCACAGGGGCCTCCGCCCTAGATAACGGCCGGCGATTCCCCGCACCACTTTGCGCCGCTACCTCAAAAACCAACATCCCCATCGCCCAGAACAATAGGCAATGCAGAACATTTCTTTTGAGTCCCCAACGCAACATGCCGCAAAAATACAGCATTCATCGCGCAACTTTTTCACCCAAACACCTTGCCCAATGGCAATTCCCAAAAAAGTTAGACCTTTGCATTACATGACAGGCCTATACATCCACATCCCCTTCTGTAGGCAAGCCTGCCATTATTGCAATTTCCACTTCAGCACACAGCTCAAACACATCAACCCATTGGTGGATGCCATCTGTGCAGAAATCGACCAACAAAACACATCGGCAAACCCCTTGCCCATACACACCATTTATTTTGGCGGTGGAAGCCCTTCCCTGCTATCCCCCCAACAACTTCATCGCATTTTTGAGGCCATTCATCGCAATTTCAATAGCCAAAACTGCGTAGAAATCACCCTAGAAGCCAACCCGGAAGACATCAACCCAACAAACCTCCAACATTGGAAGGCATTAGGCATCAATAGACTCAGCTTGGGCATTCAAAGCCTCAACAACGAAGAATTGCAATGGATGAATCGCGCCCACACCGCCGAACAATCCCTGCAAGCCGTTGAATTGTGCACCACCGCCGGATTCCACAACTTGAGCATCGACCTCATCTATGGATCCGAAAAAAAATCGCTAGACCAATGGAAATTCGAGCTTCAATGGGCTTTAGCATGCGGAGCCAACCACCTGAGCTGCTACGCACTCACCATCGAAGACAAAACCGCTTTTGGTCAATGGGCCCGAGACAAAAAACTGATCCCGCCCGCCGATGAACACGCCGAAGCACAATTCCACTATCTCAGCCAATGGGCCGCAGAAAATCACTGGGAGCACTACGAAATCAGCAATTTGTGCAAACCACAGCACCGCGCCATACACAACAGCAATTACTGGGCAGGACATCCGTACATCGGCATAGGTCCAAGCGCCCACTCGTTCGATGGCCAAACACGCCGATGGAATGTGAGCAGCAACCACAAATACATGCACTGCATCCAAAACAACCTCCCCGTGTTTGAAGAGGAAATACTCACCAAAAGCAACAAAATCAACGAATACCTGCTCACCCAACTCAGAACCACCGATGGCGCCGAAATTCAACAATTAGAAAAACTGTGGCCCGGTTTCATCGAAGAAAAACAAAGTACCATCCAATCGCTTCAAAACAAACATCAACTGCAAGTAACCCAAACCAACCTCCTCATCCCCAGCACCCCCCGCTTTCTGGCCGATGCCATCACCGTGGCACTCATGATGGACTGATCCCTCGCGATCGCAGAATTTGCAAAATTGACGGTTGTCATACTTTACGATGGATTCTGTTGTAATTTTGTATAAAATTACGGCCATGAATCGCAAAACAAACAACAACATCTTGGTGCCTACCGATTTTTCGGATGTGGCAGACAACGCCCTAACGCATGCCATCACAGTAGCCAAAGCCTATGGCAATGAAATCACACTGTTGTACATATTGGAAGAAGGCATCCTCGGTGGATTGTTCTCCGGCAGCCAGTCCGATGTTATGCGCGATGCCATCCAAACAAAACTTGAAACCAAAGCCAAAGAAATTGCAGCCACCAACAACATCAAGGTGCATGCTTTGGTAGACAAAGGCAAAGTATACAAAACCATCGCCAGCATCGCCAATGGCGACAATTTCGACTCCATCATCATGGGCAGCAATGGCGCCAGCGGATTGGAGCAAATTGTGGGTTCAAACGCGTCTAGAACCATCCAATACGCCCAAGTGCCTGTTGTAGTAGTAAAACAAAATACCGCCACAGCACACGGTTACAAAAAAATCGCAATGCCCATCGACCTAACCATCGAAAGCCGTCAGAAAGTAGAATGGGCCATTCATTTGGGTCAAAAATTCAATTCTGAAGTACACGTGGTGTACACCAAGTCTTCAGACGAATACTTGCAACGCAAAATTGCTTTGAACATCAACTTGGTGAATCATCAACTCAAAGACAGTGGTTTGAAACACGAAGTTTTTGCCATGGAAGATGGTTTGCTCGACAATTTCGCCAATGAAATCATGAATTACAGCAATTCTGTGAAGGCCGATTTGATTTTGGTGATGACACACACCGAAAAAGGCATTTCAGAAATGATCATCGGAACACTCACCCAACAATTGGTGAATCGCAGCGAAAACATCCCTGTGATGTGCATCCACCCGCACGAAACTGGGTTCACTTACGATTATTAATTGATTATAGTTGGATAAACAGGTTTATCCATACACATATATTTATCTTTACCCATTTAACAAAAAAGGACCCCGAGGGGTCCTTTTTTTATTAACCATCGTTATTAAATCAACTTAAAAATCAAAAATCACCCCAATCGAAGGTTGTAAAAAACCGTTCGAATTCACCAAGTACTCTCCCTTGTATGAAGGCACCGTGACATTGGGATCCGTGATCAAATTCCCCGCCGCGTCCTGTGAAGCAATCAACGTAGGCTGACCAATGTATTCCTTGTTCAAGAAATTCTGAATATCTATGTACAAATTCAGCGATGAACGCTTAAAGTACCAAACCTTATCCACCCGTATATCCAATTGCGAAAAAGTACCCAATCGCTCAGCATTCAACCGAGAATAATCGTTCAATGCAACCCCTTTCACATCCCAGTTGCCCTTCACCAAACTGCGCTGCACATCGTATGGCGTGTAAGGACGTCCGCTCGCCATCCTGAACTTCGCCCCCATCTCCCAATTGCGCTTCAACTTCATACCACCCACCAAACTGAGGGTGTGACGGCTATCCCAAGCGCTGTTTACCGCCTTGCCATTTTTGTCGTTGAACTCACTCCAACTCAACGTGTAAGCCAAGATGCCATACAATCCGGAACGACTTCTTTTCTGAATCAAAAACTCCATACCATAAGCCCTACCATCGCACACCGAACTCACCGGCTCGTTGCCCACAACCGCAAAATCGGTACCCAAATTGCCCAAACAAATGCTATCGTTCAGCGCAAGCGGATAATTCGCATATTTCTTATAAAAACCTTCCAAGGTGATGCGCGTATCCTTTACTTTGTTGTACTGCAAACCCGCCGCCACCATGCGATTGCGGATGTATTTCACACGATTCAGGTTGTCCAATTCTCCTGCCGCGTTGCGATACCCCAAAATGGTGTACGATGGCAACTGGGTAAACTGACCCACATTGGCATTGAAAAACAACCCATCCACCTTGGTTGGCAAACTCGCACTCACCGACGCCGTGGGCTGATTCAACACATTTTGCATTTCCTTATTGAACGTATTGCCATCCAACCTACCTGCAAAACTCAAGGTACCATTGCCCATCACGTTGCGATAAGCCCTCACAAAACCGCTGTATTTCGCCAAATTCAATTGACTGTTAAAGGCGATGTCTTTCACGATACCCGCAGTGCCCGGCGCACCCGGAATCAAAATCTTCGCCTTGTTGTCTACCCCAAACTGCACATACTCTACGCCAGCACCGGTGAGCACCTTCCATCGATTCAACGACCTGCTGTTCTCAACCCGCAACTTATTCTCTTCCTCGATGCTGTTGTATGTGAAAATTCGATTGTCTTCAGTACTTTCATCGTTGTTGCGATACTTGTACGAGGTGTTGTTTAGCATATTTCGGCTCAAGAAATACTGGGTTTTCGATCCCTTTCCATAATGGGTATACACCGTTCCAAACGTGTAATTCCACTGCCTGTAAACCGGCAAATAACCCAATATGTATTTGTTCGATTTCAATTGAAGGCTATCGGTGATGTTGTCGTTCACCTTCAAATTCAATCGAAAAAAGTCAACCGCACCCACCATCAAAAAGGAAATATCATCCTTGTCATTCAACTTCACCTTCACTTTCGCTTGGTAATCGATAAAATTCGGCAAAAATGGCAGTCCCAAAACCGAAAACAAGCCCTGCAAATAACTCTGCCTCGCCGAAAAGATATAAGTGGCTTTTTTGCCCATCGGACCGTCGGCCGTGAATCCCACGTCGCTGCTACCCAAAGTAAAGCGATATTTGGCCTTGTTGGCGTTGCCATCCATCTGTCGAAAATCCAACACACTGCTCAATCCATTGGCAAAATTCACAGGGAAAGCACCCGTGTAAAAGTTCACTTCTTTGATGAAATTCACGTTGAGCAAACCCACCGGTCCGCCCGTACTACCTTGAGTTTGGAAGTGATTGATGATGGGAATCTCGATCCCGTCTAAGTAAAACTTGTTCTCTGATGGCGCACCACCGCGAATCACCACATCGTTCCGAAACCCAGGCACACTCACCACACCTGGCAAACTCTGAATGATTTTTGAAATGTCGCGATTGCCCCCGGGATTGCGCTCAATTTCGCGAATGCTCAATTTCTGCGACGATACCGGACTCTCTGCCTCACGCTTTTGAATGCTGGTTTTACGAATCGATACCTCGCCCACACCCGACGCCAAAGACGTCAATTCCAACAAGATGTATGGCGATTTGTCATAGGTAAACAACAACTCCGAGGAAGATTCTGACTCATAGCCATCCACTGTAACCGTTATGGTGTGATATCCCGGTTCGATGCCCTTTACCTCGAACGCCCCATCGGCACCCGTTGTGGCCAATGCCTCCTGCTTATCTAATTGAATTTTGGCGCCCGACAAAGGTTTGCGACTGCTTACATCCACCACTTTTCCCTGAATAACTACTTGGGCATTCGTTGAACCCAACAACAACAATGTTAAAAATACTGCAAATACTCTCATTTGAAAGTTAAACAAAAAAGCCCCGATACGGTTTTAACATTCAACAAAATTTATTCAAAATCACGCAGAAACCACAAATACACCCCGTTTGAAGCATCGATTCTGCAAATTGTGAATTAAATGTCGGTCATTTCGTCATAATTACTCATTGGCAAGATTTTAGCAAACCCAAATAAACCTTAATTTCGCACACTCATCATGTTTGGCAATATCTTAAAATCCTTCTCTAAGCTGCTCGGCGGCACATCGGCCGAAAAAGCGCTGAAAGAAATAGAACCCATCGTTGCGCAAATCAACGAATTCTATACCGAGTACCAATCCCTCAGCAACGATGAACTCCGTGGGAAAACCCAGGAATTCGTGCAGCGAATCAATGCCCACCTGTCTGAAATCGATGCGGAAATCGCAGATCTCAAAAAACAATTGGCAGAAGCCGCAGAAACCGACATTGAACTTCGCGACGATATTTTCAACGCGTTGGATGAAATTGAGAAGAAGCGCGACAAAGACTTGGAGGTAATTCTCGACGAGTTATTGCCCGAAGCATTTGCCGTGGTGAAAGAAACCGCGCATCGCTTCACGGAAAACACAGAGGTAATTGCCACCGCCACAGAATTGGACCGCGAATTGGCGTTGGAGCACCCGCACATCAGTATCGAAAACAATCAAGTATCGTTCAAAAACGAATGGTTGGCTGCCGGCGGTAAAATCAGATGGAACATGGTTCACTACGACGTTCAGCTGATTGGTGGTATCGCCCTGCATCGCGGCAAAATTTCCGAGATGGCAACGGGTGAAGGTAAAACTTTGGTGAGTACCCTGCCCGCCTACCTCAACGCCTTGGGAAAACGCGGCGTGCACATGGTAACGGTGAACGAATATTTGGCCCGACGAGACAGCGAATGGAATGCCCCAATTTTCAACTTCTTGGGACTCTCCGTAGACTGCTTGGAATACCACAAACCCAACAGCAACGAAAGAAGAGAAGCCTACCTGGCCGATATCACTTACGGTACAAACAACGAATTTGGCTTTGATTATCTGCGCGATAACATGGCACATACACCCGAGGAGCAAGTTCAACGCAAGCATCACTATGCGATGATCGATGAAGCGGATTCTGTTTTGATTGACGATGCACGTACGCCATTGATCATAAGCGGTCCAACCCCCAAGGGCGATATCCAACAGTTCGAAGCTTTGAAGCCACGCATCGAAAAATTGGTAGAAGCGCAAAAGCGTTACGCCAACTCGGCACTCGTGGAAGCGAAAAAACTCATCGCTGCGGGTAACACCGGTTACAAAGAAGGCGAAGGTGGATTGGCGCTGTTGAGGGCATTCCGTGGTTTACCAAAAAACAAGGCGGTCATCAAATTCTTGGGTGAAAGCGGCAACCGTGGTATCCTCACAAAAACCGAAAACCACTACCTCCAAGATCAGCAAAAGGAAATGCCTTTGGCCGACGCCCCGCTGTATTTCACCATTGAAGAAAAAACCAACAGCGTAGAACTCACCGAAAAAGGATTGGAGTTGATCACCCAAGGGGAAGAAGATGCCAATTTCTTCGTTTTGCCAGATGTGGGTTTTGCAATGGCCGAAATCGAGCGCAGCAATCACCCCGAGGCAGAAAAAATCAAATTGAAAGACGCTTTGATGCAAGATTTTGCAGAAAAAAGCGAACGCATTCACTCCGTGCAGCAATTGTTGAAAGCGTATACCTTGTTTGAGCGCGATGTGGAATACATCCTGGCCGATAGCAAAGTTAAAATCGTTGACGAGCAAACAGGTCGTGTGATGGAAGGTCGCAGATATTCAGACGGATTGCACCAAGCCATCGAAGCGAAAGAAAATGTAAGGGTTGAAGCCGCTACACAAACCTACGCCACCATCACCCTGCAAAACTATTTCAGGATGTATCACAAGTTGGCCGGTATGACAGGTACTGCGGAAACAGAGGCCCAAGAATTGTGGGATATCTACAAACTGGGCGTGATGGTAATCCCAACCAACAGAGGCATTTCGCGCAAAGACCAAGAAGATTTGGTATACAAATCGAAGCGTGCCAAATACAATGCGGTCATTGAAGAAGTGGTTGAATTGAGCAGCGCGGGCAGACCCGTTCTGGTGGGTACAACTTCGGTTGAAGTAAGCGAATTGCTCTCTAGAATGCTCAAATTGCGTGGCATCAAACACAATGTATTGAACGCCAAACAACACCAAAACGAGGCGGGCATTGTGGCTGAAGCAGGTCTTAAAGGTGCGGTAACCATTGCCACCAACATGGCGGGTCGTGGTACCGATATCAAAATCGATGACGAAGTGAAATCCTTGGGCGGTTTGGCCATCATTGGTACAGAACGTCACGATAGCCGACGGGTAGATAGACAGTTGAGAGGTCGTGCCGGCCGTCAGGGCGATCCCGGAACATCTCGTTTCTATGTGAGTTTGGAAGACGATTTGATGCGAATTTTTGGTTCGGAAAGGGTAAGTAAATTGATGGATCGTTTTGGCTATGGCGAAGACGATGTAATCGAGAACAGCATGATGACCCAAACCATTGAGCGCAACCAAAAGCGGATGGAGCAGAACAACTTCGGCGTGCGGAAGCGTTTGCTGGAGTACGACGATGTAATGAACAAGCAGCGAACCAACATCTACCGCATGCGAAGCAGTGCGTTGTTTGGTGAGCGTTTGAGCATTGATTTGCGCAACATGCTGTACAACTGGTGTCAAGAAACGGTTGAACAACACAAAAATGGCGGCAGCTACTTGGAACTCGAAATGGAAGTGATTCGCACCTTGGCGATGGATTTGCCCTTTGACGAGGAAAAATTCCAAAACACACGCAGCGCTGAAGACTTGGCCAACATCTTGTTCGATGATTTAACCCAGCGTTATACCGCAAAAACAGAGGCCATGAGAAATCAAGCCCTCCCAGTTTTCAGTAGCATTCGCGCCGAACAAGGAGAAAGAATCGAAAATGTGGTTGTCCCCATGACCGATGGCACGCACAACTACCAACTCACAGTAAACATGCAAAAAGCACTGGAAAGCGGTTGCAAAAACATGGTGCAAGAGTTGGAGAAAAGCACTACCCTTACCGTACTCGACGATGAATGGAAAGAGCATTTGCGTGAATTGGACGAACTAAAACAAAGCTCTCACAACGCCCAATACGAACAAAAAGATCCTTTGCTGATTTATAAAATCGAGAGTTTTGAATTGTTTGGCAAAATGTTGCAGCGCATCAACACCCAAGTTTTGGGTATGTTGTTCAGGGCCCGCATACACGCCGAAAACGAGGTGTCTGAAGCCCGTCCGGCAATGCGCAGAACTGACCCCAAAATCCAAACCAGCAGACCAGAAATGGAAACTTTGGGAAGCCCCGAAATGGCGAACATCCCACAAGAAGCTCCTGCGCCCAGACCCACCCAAAACCCAATCATCAATGATTTGAAAATTGGGCGAAACGACCCCTGTCCATGCGGCAGCGGAAAGAAATTCAAAGCCTGCCACGGAAAAGACTAAACCAAGCAAAAGCGAGGAACATGTTGGATCCATCCAAGAATGAAATTCCCTCAACGGGCGATCCTCACGGATCGCCCGTTGAGTATTATTACGAAAACGGCTTCATTGTTTTCACCGAAAAGTACCATCTACAAAGGGGATTTTGCTGTGGCAACGGATGCCGGCATTGCCCCTACACGCCAAAACACCACAGAGG